>JBHHUV010000025.1:0-15079 GCA_046754005.1 Phycisphaerae bacterium
TCCATTTGTGTTGCAATCCTGGCTTGTGCCGTCGGAGCTATCCTGATCGTCCGGTGTCCCATTTCCATTGCAATCCGCCCCTGACTCACAAACGTCCGGAATACCGTTGCCGTCCATGTCGATCGTCGGATCGGCGGCGATGTCGCACTCGTCCGGAATCCCATTCCCGTCGCAGTCGGTTTCGCAGTCGTCGGGGAAGCCGTTCGTGTTGCAGTCCAGGCTGATACCATCCGTGATATCGCACGAGTCGGGCACACTGTTTGCGTTACAATCCGGACTTATCTGACCGTCACCGTCCGGATCGGTTGGATCGATGTCGCAATCGTCGGGAACCCCGTTGCCATTACAGTCGGGGGTCGTGCCGTCGAGGATCTCCTGAAGATCGGGGATGCTGTTGCCGTTGCAATCCACAATCTCGCAGGCGTCCGGGATCCCGTTGCCATTCAGATCAATCGTTGGATCGGCGGTGATATCACAATCGTCCGGAATCCCATTTCCATCGCAGTCCGTCTCGCATTCATCCGGAACATTATTCGTGTTGCAGTCCAGGCTGGTGCCATCGGTGATGTCGCACTCGTCCGGGATCCCGTTGGTGTTGCAATCCAGGCTCGTTCCGTCGGCGATGTCCTGATCGTCCGGCGTCCCATTCCCGTTGCAGTCCAGCACTTCACACTCGTCGGGGATGCCATTGGCATTGTCATCGAGAGAGGTGCCATCAGTAATGTCGCACTCATCCGGAATCGTGTTGGAATTGCAGTCCAGGCTGGTGCCGTCGGTGATGTCGCACTCGTCGGGGATGCCATTGGTGTTGCAATCCAGGCTGGTGCCGTCGGCGATGTCTTGAAAGTCGGTAATGCTGTTACCATTGCAGTCTGCCTCGCACTCGTCGGGAATCCCGTTGCCGTTGAGGTCATTATCCAGGATGCCCGTGAGCCGAATGGTGTCTATGCCGATGATGTTTCCGTTGTCGCCCTGAGGACCGCTGTTATCGACGAAGTATCGAAACGCCAACCGGCCCTCGGTTGGTGTGCCGATCCCGCTCAGCACAACTTGGAACTGCGTCCACGCCTCCGGATACCCCCCCACGATCAGCGACGGGTTGATTGACAGCAACATCGTCGTGAAGTCGCCTACGCTCGTAGCCGTCGCACCCACGTCCGCGCTGAAACCCGCCAGGCTCATGCGAACCTCCAGGCGATCCGGAAATCCACTGCCTGCGATGGTTCGCGTGAAGAAGGTTAGAACGCGGCCATCCACCAGGAGGAGTTGAGGTGTCATCAACCAATTGCTGATTGTCGCCGGCGGAGGCTCGCCCGCATTTTCGAAATTCGCCGAGATGTAGGCCCCGGGCCCGCCGAGATGGGGCGGAAAGTTGCTATCATTCCCCTGATCCCAGGCAGTCATGCCTACCGGCTGGCTGTTGTTCAGCGCAACCCAGCCGGCCGACTGTAGCGTATTGATATCGTCGAAGTCCTCGGAGAAGAGGCCGCCGCCACCAGAGTCCAGCTGGCATTCATCCGGTATCCCATCGCCCTGACAGTCGTTGCTCGTCTGGTCCGCAATGTCACAGTCGTCGGGAATCGTGTTCAGGTTACAGTCGATGCTTGGATCGCCGGCGATCTCCTGATCGTCCGGGATGCCGTTGTTGTTGCAGTCCAGCCCGCCACCGCCCGTCGGATCGGGTACAAAGACGATACTCGGCGTGCTCGAGACACCCCCTGCCGTGGCGCCCGCCAGTGGCGCAGCGTCCGCGAAGACGATATTGAGAGGGAAAAGCGAGGATGGCAACCAGGTCGATGCACCGATACCCGAGAACAGTTCAAGGTCGGCCGTCGGCGGCTCACTCAGGTGAACCACACAATCGAACATCATCGTCAGGCCCGCCTGGCCTGGGGAACCGGTCATGTTGGATTGGCCGGCATCGTTTGCGATGGCCCCCGGGCCACTACCGATCTGAATGGCATTGTTCTGATCGAATGGTCCCAGATAGCTGAGCGAGGTGACGGAGACGCTCGCATCGTTCGGCGCGAGAATGTCGACGCCATAGGCCCTGATCGCCTCCGCCGCAGGCATATTCGCGAACATGCGGATCGTGAAGTCATAGCCGCCTGCCACCGTGTCGGTCGTGATGACCAGCGGGGCACCGGACACACCCTGTTGGACGGCTGCGATGCCGTCCCCGAACGGGCCGGATGAGCTGATCATCTGGTACCAAACGTTGATGTCCGCCTGGGCCATCCCCGGCAGGGCGAGTGATAGCCCCACCATCAGTTGCAAGAACCGTGATGTGGGTGGATTGCTTCTTGATATCATTGTGTTGACTCCCCTCGCTGATACCCGATTATTAGGATACCGGTGCATTTAACGCCGTCGGGCGGCGACCGTCATAATCGCGGATGTCTGTGAATTCACAGGTGGGCGAGAATACGGATTCTCCGGCGGCGAGACGTCCAGCCGATCCAACAGCGCGATTCTTTCCCGTGATTCTACTCTCGATTGTAGGCCCCCAGGGAGTGTCTAGTCGTGTCGATCAAGTATCATTCCCCGTCCGATAAGCGGATATGACCTGATAACAACGCCGAGTCGATCGGCATGACCAGGCCTCCAGACGCGGTCATGGCGTACTATGAAACAGAGATGATTCCGCTTACCCCTCCCATCCGGCAGTATCGGGCCAGATCAGCATGCCGAATCTCAACCAGCCATTCCAAGGACTGTTTTTAACTTTTAACGTTTCAGTCGGATAGCCGATACCCGCATGCAAACCGGGTGTGAATGGAATACACCTCCTGAGGTCTAGTGAGGGGGGCATCTCACCGCATGGACTGGAAACCCCACCCCTCCTGCCGTTAGGATGTGATTATAAACCCGCAGGACTCGAATCGGAGCCTGAAACGGAGCTTGGAACGTGAGTGTAGAACCTTTGATGGACGTGGAAAAAGCCGTTCGTGATCGCTATTCCGGCGGAGCGCGGGCGGTCGAGGATGCCCTGTGCTGCGCGCCGAGCTATGACGCCCGCTATCTGGACGTGATCCCCAAGGAGATCGTCGAGAAGGATTACGGCTGCGGCGATCCCACGCCCTATTGCGAGGAGGGCATGACGGTGCTCGATCTCGGCAGCGGCGGGGGCAAGGCCTGCTATATCCTCTCACAGCGAGTCGGCCCCACAGGGACTGTGATCGGCGTTGATATGAACGACGACATGCTCGCCCTTGCCCGAAAACACCATGACGAGATCGCCGGCAAGATCGGCTACGACAATATCGATTTCCGAAAGGGGCGCATCCAGGATCTGAGCCTGAATCTCGAACTCATCGACGAGTGGCTGTCACAGCATCCGGTCTCATCCGCCGCCGATCTTGCGGAACTCGATGCCTACGGCCGCGAGATCGCCTCCACTTCTCCCCTGGTCGAGGATGCCTGCATCGACCTGATCGTTTCCAATTGCGTGCTCAACCTGGTCCGACCGGAGGACAAGCCGCACTTGTTTTCCGAGATGTTCCGCGTTCTTCGCCACGGCGGTCGGGTCGTAATCAGTGATATCGTCAGCGATGAAGATGTGCCCGAGGCGATGATGCGGGACAAGGAATTGTGGAGCGGCTGCATCAGCGGGGCCTACCGGGAGGATCTGTTCCTCAAGGCATTCGAGGAGGCCGGTTTCCACGGCATCGAAATTCTGAAACTCGACGATACACCCTGGCGAACGGTTGAGGGCATCGAGTTTCGTTCGATGACCCTCAGCGCCTACAAGGGTAAGCAAGGCCCCTGCTTTGAGCACAACCAGGCTGTTTTGTACAAGGGTCCGTTTTCACAAGTGCGGGATGACGACAACCACCGCTATCCCCGCGGCGCGCGCATCGGCGTCTGCAAAAAGACCTTCGACCTGCTGAAGACCGGTCCGTATCGCGACCAATTCATTTTCATCGAGCCACGCAACCCTGTGGCTTCTGAAGACGCCGCCGCCTTCGACTGCTCCCGCGCGCCGATTCGACACCCCCGCGAAACCAAGGGCGACGACTACGCCGTCACGACCGAGAATACCGATTCGTGCTGCGGATCTGGAGGCTGCTGCTGACGCGTTAGTCTTCGAGTGAGTCGACTTGCAATGCGGTCATTTCCACCGGAATCGGCGGATCGAAAGGAACCTGAAGGTAGGCCAGAGAGTGGCCGAGGATCTCGCGGGCGACCGGAGCCGCGACCTGCCCGCCGTAATAGCCGATCGCCTTGTTCGGACGACGGATGGCCACCAACACGACCATCCTCGGATCGCGTGCCGGTGCCCCGCCGACGAATGAACTGACATAGGCATTCTTCTCAAAACCCCCGCCGCCCTTCCGGGCGATTTGCGCCGTCCCCGTCTTGCCAAATACCTGATAGTTCTTCAGTTGCGCCCGACCTGGCGGCGATTGATTGACGACTTCACAGAGGATGCGATCCCTCATCGTCGCGACGAGTTCAGCCGGCAGGACGCGCGTCTCCGAGGGCGGCGGCGTGAAATCGCTGACCACCCGTCCCTCGACATCCATCACCGCGCGGATGATATAGGGCCGGACGAGTTTCCCCCCGTTGGCAAACACGCAAAAGGCACGAACAAGTTGAAGCGGTGTGACCGCGATTTCATGTCCGAACGGCAGGCTGATCGTCGAATACTCATTCCACTGCTTGAAGGGGCGAATAATGCCCCCGTCCTCGCCTTCGAGATCCACGCCTGTTTTTGCGCCGAATCCGAATGCCTTCACGCATTTATAGATCCGATCGTTACCCAGCCGCTTGCCGATCTTGCCCATGCCGATGTTACTCGACTTGATCAGCACCTCTTCAAATGTCAGAAATCCGTATGGATGATGATCGTGTACCGTGCGGCGACCCTCGTGCCATTCCCCCATCTCGCAATCGAAGATCTCGCCGTATCGAACCACACCCGACTGAAGCGCTGCTGACGCGATGAACGGCTTGAAGGTGCTCCCCGGTTCATACGGATCGGTGATTGCCCGATTCCGATACCGCGAGGCTCCGTAGTCACCATACTGATTCGGATCGAAGCCCGGATAGTTGGCCATCGCCAGAATGGCGCCGGTCGTGGGCTCCAACACGACGGCCACCCCGCTTTCTGCCTCGAACCGTTGAACCCCCTCCGCCAGATCCCGCTCGACCTCCGCCTGAATCTCCGCATCGATCGTCAGAATGACGTGAAAGCCATCGCGGGCGGGTCGATAGCCTCCGTCGGCGAGCCAGAAAGCCTTCCGACGGGCGTCGCGAACAATCGTTTTGACACCGTTTTCTCCACTCAACCAGGCGTCGCATTGATGCTCCAGCCCGCTGACGCCTGTCCCGTCCGGAGAGACGAATCCGATCACCTCGGCAGCCAGACTCCTCATCGGATAGGTGCGATAGGGCTCGGTGAAGATTCCCAAGCCGTAAATGCCGGCGTCTCGAATCCGCCGGGCTTCTTGCTCGCTGACTCCCCGGCGGATCACGAAAAACCGACGATCACCCGCGGCCAGGAGGCCCGGTGCGAGTTCGGCTGGATCGATGCCCAATATATCCCCGACGACCCGCGCCGCGCCGTTCTTGTCGGGCAGCACCTTGGGATCGGCAAACACGCTTTTTCGGAGGGTGGTGCCCGAGATAATCCGCCCCTGGCTATCCACGATTAATCCGCGGCGGGCGATGATTGGAACGTCGGACCGATGCTGGCGCTGGGCCCGGGCCAGGAGCCTGGGACCATGATGGGCATAAATATATATCAGGCGGGCCACCAGGGCGGTCAACATAACCAGAACGATCAGGATCAGGTTTTGTCCGGTCAGATGTGAGATTCGCGACCGCAAGGCATCCATTCCTTATGCCAGTCCCGTTAGAGCCACGCGCCTGTCAGAGCCGCGACGGTGAGGAAGCGGTAAGCGTTTCTCAGCAAACCGCATCACCCATCATCGGCAACCCGATGATGGCGCGATCAACTCCCCGCATCCTGAGAAGGCGGCACAACATCCAGACCCAGAGTTTCGGCACGGTGCCGAATCGCCTCCGGTCCGCGTAGCTTCGCCAGTTCCAGCTCCTTATTCCACAACGCCTGTTCCAGGGTGATTGTTTCCTGATGAAGTTGCTGAATACGGCTCGCCGCCTTGGCAGACTCACCCCGCAATACGACGACCGCGATTCCAATCGCAACCATCATCAGCAACACCAGCAAAGCCCGGGGAACCGTCATCACGCCCTCTCAAATCCTCCCCACGCCCGTAAGGGAACGGTCGGCGCTCGACTCAGCCAACCGTCCCTATCTCGTCGATCCCCCGATGATTCCCATTTTCGATCACCCCTAAGGCACCATCGTCTCCGGCACGCGCGCCGTCATCGAAGCAGTGGCGGCTTGCAACGCACTCGTCCGATTCGGAAGCCGAATCTTCATGCCCGGCTTGATCCTGTTCAGATCCTGGATAATATCCCGGTTCATCTTGAAGATATTCAAAAAGAGCCGTTCATTACCCAGTTCGCGTCGGGCAATTCGGCTCAGCGTATCGCGTTTGCGAACCTGATACCAGGTAAAGGCCGGTGGAGCCGCCTTCGGGCTGCCAGCAGGGGCCGGGTCAGGTACTGTGCGATTCCGAATCGGATTGCGCGTCCGACTCGCCGAGGTGGATCTATTATCCACCGGCATCGGAATGAGAACCGTCCGATCGCGAGACCCGCGTGATTGAGCCAATACATCGGCGGGGGCAAAATTCCGCGCCGGCTCGAAGGCGATCCCATCGATGCCGTCCAGTTGTGGGATATTCAGCAGCGCGTCGGCACGAACGGAATTGACCGATGCAAGTGTGTCCCTATTGGCGTTGAAAATGGCATCGATTCGTGCCGGAGTCGCTCGCCCGTAATACCGCGCTGCTATTTTTCCGAGGCTTTCACCCGCTTTCACCTGGTGCCGTGCGAGCAGTTTTGTCGGTGTTCGTCGCACGGGGGGAATGGACGTATTGGAGTCGATCGCTGAAACGTCGCTGTGTGGATTGAACTCCGATGATGCAGAGCCTTGATTCGTCGACGATTGCTCATCGTCGCCGACCGTTGAAGACAGGGCCGAGGCAACGGCATCGGTAACCGATAGCGAAGCGTTGTCCGAGGGTGAGTCGGTCCGGTTGTCGAGGTTTTCAGGAGCAATCTCTGTCTCATCCATACCCATATTGAGCCGATTCACCACGGACTCTGGTAATGGCAGGATTGGCTCATCTTCACCGGGGATTGGTCGCCCCAGCGGTCTTTCGTTCATGCTGGAATCGCCTCCGGGAACGTTCTCCCGGTGCCCACGCTCCATCGGTTCACTCTGAATCGGCAGACGTCCGGCATCGTTCAGAGGTTCACCGCTGCCGCCCCCCATGAGTTTGCTCTCCCTGCTTGCATCCGCGAGAGTCAGGGCGCTGGGCGCCTTCGTGGCGTTTTTTGCGCCCTTCTCGGAGAGGATAATGGCAAAAAGAATGATGAAGGCCAGGCCGACAATCAGACCGATTTTGGTTTCCTTGGTCACTGGAAGCACCTCCCTGTGCCGGGTCGTGATGATAACCCGTAAAGACTTGTGGCTCAAGCGTTTCCGCAACGTTCGGCGATGCGTAACTTCGCGGAGCGGCTGCGCGGATTCGCAACACGCTCCTGTTCGTCCGCGACGAGGGGCCTTTTTGTCAGGATGCGATAGACGCCCTCCCGCGATCGGGCTCGAAAATCTTCCTTGACCGCCCGATCCTCAACACTATGAAAGCTGATGACGGTCATGCGACCGTTCGCACGCAGGACTCGAGGCGCCGCCGACAGAAGTCGGCCCAATGCCTCCGGTTCACGGTTAACTGCCATGCGGAGGGCCATGAATGTCCGAGTCGCCGGATGGATCCGATCGCGCCGCGCGTCCGGATTTCGGCCCATCGCCGCCGACACGATCCGCGCCAACTGAACAGTGCTGTTGATGCGACCCTGCCGGCGAACCTGACATATCCGCCTTGCAATTCTTCGGCTTTGACGCTCTTGACTCTGTAAGTAAAGTAGATCGGACAATTCCCCTTCGTTCAGGGTGTTCACCAGATCGGCGGCCGTCGTCCCTGTTCGGGGATCCAGTCGCATATCCAACGGGCCGTCGACAGAGAAGCTCAACCCCCGGTTTGCGTCTGCGATCTGATTACTGCTGACGCCCAGATCCGCCAGGATGCCATCAACGCCGTTAATACCCAAGTCAGCCAGTACCGTATCCAGATCGGCAAAACTTGCCTGTACCAATCGTATTCGCTGTGAATGAGCCTCCAGATGTCGCGCCGCAAGGGCTAGATTCCCCGCGTCCACGTCCAACCCGATCAGTCTGAGTCTGGGATCATGCTCCAGAAGCAGCCCGGCATGTCCCCCCAGCCCGACCGTACAGTCCACCAGTGTCTCGATCGACCCCATGTCGAAGGCCTCGAGGGTCTGTTCAGGCAGAACCGGCGTGTGTGACGAGTATTCCTCGGCCAATTTTGCGCGTTTTTCCTTCGATACGGCTGTGGTGCGGATCCCTATTTCTTCTTCCCAGCCATGAAGCCGGTCAGTGCCATGAGTTGGAGCGCCATCCCTACCAGAAGCCTGATTGCCGCGTCGTTTTGTGCCCCATTGATCGCGGCATAGATGCCCCATCCGACCGCGCACAGGGCGACGGCTTGCGCGATGGCCCCCGCCAGTTGTGCTACCGAAAAGTCCGTGTACCGCTGCTCGCGCTTCGTCACACGAAGTTCTTCCAAAATCTGGTTCAGCGTCGCATCGAGCTGCTTCCATTCAGGAGCCGCCTCAGATCCATCGGCAGGTACACCGACGGACCGATTGGCGCCGATTGTTGACGACGCTTGACCCTTCGATGCCTCGCGTAGTTGGTCGAGCGCTTCGGAATCCGGCATCTCCGTCTCCTTCAGAATCCGCTCGGCTGCATCCGGCAGGTTCGAGGCCGTGAAATCCGGCGTCGCCGACTGCATCTCGCCATTCCCGATCAAAATCGTTCGGCACCCCGCCGACCTGCCCGCCTCAATATCGCTGCCGGAATCTCCGATCATCCACGATGCCGCCAGATCCAGATCCATTTCCTTGGCTGCCAGAAGCAACATGCCCGGCCGGGGTTTTCGCAATTCGCTGTCCTGACGATATCGTTCCTCAACGGCATCCGGTCCGCTCAGAAAGGGGCAAAAATAGATCGCATCGACATCCGTCCCATCGGTTCGTAACAATTCACGCAATCGATGATGAATGGCCGCCAAACCTCCCTCGGTCAGGTAGCCCCGCGCGATGGCCGACTGGTTGGTCACGACTACCAGCGGAAAGCCCGCATCACGCAAGCGCGCCAACGCATTCGACACCCCCGGCAACAGACAAACCTGATCGGGATCGCTGATGTAGCCGGGATCGTCGATCAATGTTTTGTCGCGGTCGAGAAAGATCGCGGCCTTGCCGGTGCTGTTCATGGTCCTGTTTCCCGTGGCGGTTTTCCTCCTTTTGTGGAACAACCCCAGTCCGAAATCGTCAATCGACAACCCCCATGTTCAGCGTGTCGCAATACTAGATTAGTTCAATCAACGCCTGACGCAACATCGGCAGCATGATCTCATGGTGACCCGTGATCGAATGACCGTGTCCCGGTCGTACCGATCGCCCGACCACGTTTTGGCTGGGTCGATAGTGCTGGATCATATCCAAGTTTGCGCTCACCAATTCGTCGAGATTGCTGCCCAGATTGCGTGCAACGCCGAGGGCCTTCAGGAACACTTCGGGCAACAAAACGGATGAACCGATGTTGCACCACACGCCGGCGGCTTCAGCCTCCGAGACCGGGGCCATGTCCGCCAACACGCTGCATATCAGGCGAAAATCAATCGAACTGCATGCGAGCAGGTTGCTTCGGGCCACGACCTCGTGCATGTGGATCGTGTCGGTACCCATCGCAACGTGGACCGTGACCGGAATCTCCGCACGCCCCGCCGCGGCAAGGATGCTGTATTCGGCATGGGGGGCGCCGATCCGGTTGACATGCGCCGCGAGCAGTTCGCCCAGACCCGATTCCCCGGAGTCCGCATGGCTCAGGGCATCCGCGAAGAAGGCGGGCGTCTCTTCAACCATTCCGAAGCTACCGTCGCGAATCGTCTCCGCGACCTCCTCGCTGGTCTGGCCGATCGTCGCGACCTCGACATCGTGGATCGCGGTCGCGCCGTTCATCGCTACGGCGGTCACGATACCCCGTTGGATCAAATCGCCAATTACCGGTGAGCAGCCCACCTTCACGACGTGGGCCCCCATCGCGAAAACGACCGGCCGATCCGCCCGCCGCGCTGCGACGATCGCCTCGGCCAGCGTCTTGATCTCGCGTGCCCCCAGATAGGGCGGCAGCGACTTCCACCACAGGAGGAAGCCCGCACCCTTCTCGGGAAGACCCGCCATGTCGGCAACGTCATATTTGTGTGACCGATCCCGGATGGAGTAGGTCTTCAGTTTGGAAAGATCAATGGGTTCGTAGTGCTTGGCCATATGCCACGCTCACCTTTCGGTTATCCATGCCCGTTCGGCTGGGACCGGCGACTCAGTAGGTCGTCCAGGGCTTCGGGCACGATGGTTTCACCCGCTTCATCAAACTCGATCTCCAGTTGTACAACCAATAGACGGCAACTCTCATCCTCCCATCTGCCAACGAGCTTGACCGCGTCTTTTTCCGTCGTAAGAATCGCGTTTGCCTCCAGACACGCGGCGGCGGCGCGAAGGCCGCTCAATTCCTCGGTGGTATAGTCATGATGATCGGGATATTCGTACGCCGCCAGAATCTCCACACCCAGCGACGCCACCCCGTGACGGAAGCTCTCGAAATTGGCGATCCCCGCGAAGATCACCGCACGCATGGCGTCCGGTTCCGCGACTTCGATAGGGCGATCCTTGACGTCGGCGAATCCTCGGATGCGATGCTCGGCACACACGACCGGTTTGCTGCCGGATACGCGCTTCAATTGCCCGACCAACGGTCGCCGGGTCGCTTCGCCGATTTCGTCGCTGCGCGTCAGAACGATGATATCCGCCCGGCGCAAGGATCGCACGGGTTCCCGAAGCAGACCGCGGGGCAGCATGTGCCCATGGCCGAACGGAGACGTCGCATCGACGAGTACGATGTCCAGATCACGCGCGAGTCGCCGGTGTTGGAAGCCGTCGTCCAGGACGATCACTCCCGCACCCGTGCCGATTGCATGGACCGCACCGGACAGGCGATCGGGATTGACGATGACGGATGCAAACGGGCAGTGTCGTTGAAGCACCTGTGCCTCGTCGCTCTCCTTTCGCCACTGGCCCACGGCTTCCGCCCGACGGTCCGCATCGAATTGAATCGGCCGACCTTTGTAGCCGCGCGTCAAGAGGGCCACTTTTTGACCGCGGTCGTTCAGCATCCGGGCGATTCGGGCGGCGAGTGGCGTCTTGCCGGTTCCACCGACAGTGATGTTCCCGATAGAAATCACCAGCCGATTCACCCGCTTTTGACTGTTCTGAAACCTGTCATAATAGGCGTTGCGCGCCGCGATGATGAATTGGTAGGGTATCGAAAGCAACCACAGGCCCCCCCGCGCCAACCGGTAGGGCAACTCCCGGTGGTGTCCGGAGATCAATTCGAGGAATCGGGTGTGTCGTGAAGCCATGATTGTGGCGGCGAGTGTATCACATTTCACCGATGATTGACCGGCGGGAAGACACACTGTACGCTGGTTCGAGCCTCAAGGTTCACGACGCATAAGGAGCCGGAACCATGCCACGATACATTCCGCGGACGATGATGTACGAGGATGGGTTTGCGACGAATCACCCGACCCCATGGAGGATTGCGGCGTCAGCCTTCTGTGGCGCCATCCTGGCGATCGGGGGGCCGGCCTGTTCCGGACTGACATCCGCGACCGAACCGGCCGGTGGCTCGGGTGGTGCAACACCCCTGGCGCTCCCCAACACATCAACCGATGCAGCCTTCGATGCCGGTCTCGCCGCGATGCGACACTATTACAACCAAGTCGATTCAAATCCGACGTTGGGTAAGATCGAAAGCGGTCAGGTTGAATACGATCAGGCGGGGGGAACCGGCCGCTTTCGCGATGATGCCCTCAAGTTTCGAAACCGCATGCGGCACAAGGCCACCTTGTGGATCACCAGATCGGATTCGGGCACCCTCGCTCGCTGCCAAGTCCGCGTACAGCGTCTCGACACCGCTGACCATCGCGTATTCCGGGATCAACAACGATTCAACGATCTGCCAAATACAACCCCGATCGATCGTGAGGCTGGAGTCTCATCTATCCAAAACCAGGCTTGGACCGAATTGCCCAGGGATCGGAAGCGCGAACGCGAAATCCTTCAGGTGCTCTATAACCAAGCATCCGGCGAACCGAACAAGCCGTAATCCCGATAAGAGCCGCTACCGCAAGGGAGCGGTCAGTCGATTCGATCCTCCCGCCATTATAAATCGATAGAGGACTACACTGTGGCACTGGTATTCAATCGGTGCGAATCGATCACTCGAATCTCGAAACTCACAATTCAACCGCGACCCGATTTCCAACTCTATACAAATTCAACCTGTCGCAAGATCATCAATCGTCCTATAGTCTTGGTATGAAACGGATACCGAAACAGATTGTTGTCCCTTGGATCCTCGCCCTTCTCGTGAGCATGAGCGGTGGGTGTGCCGATGTGACCCACCTCATCATCGATCGGCAGCCCAAAGGGGACGATGAGATCGGAATCACTTACTACATCGGCGGGGCAGGCCCGATCGGAAACGTGGGTTCATTCGACGTGCCGCAAGGGCTCCGGGACGCGGGTTACGAAGGCAGTGTCGAGGTCTTCACCTGGCAGAGTTGGACCCATGCAGGCGATCAGATCAACCTCACAAGAAACCGCGAAAAGGCCGCCGAACTGGCCGATCGGATCCACCGATACCGCCGAGACCACCCGATCCAGCCCATCAACCTCGTCGCCCTTTCGGCGGGAACCGGTATCGCCGTGTTCGCCCTTGAGTATCTCCCCGAAGACATTGGCATCAACCAAGTCTGTTTCCTGAGCTGCAGCCTCTCCAGTCGCTACGACCTGACGCGGGCACTCAAACGAATCAATGGAAATCTGTATGTCCTTTATTCGCCTCACGATCGGGTGCTTAACACCCTCGTCTGGTACACCGGCACCATCGACCGATCCACTGCCTCCGACGGCATCGCCGGTCTGGAGGGATTCTACATCCCCTCACCCACGCGCATGGACACCCTGGCCCAATACCAGAAGGTGCGAAACATCCCCCATCGTCTCGAATTCACCCTGGTGGCCTACGACGGCGGTCACACCGACGCAACCTCGCGATCCTTTGTCAGGCGCTATCTCGCTCCCGCTCTACTCGGAAACGACAAGTCCCTGCTGGGTCCCCATCCTGAGCAACGGTACGAACCTTTCCCCGTTCGAATCCCCGCGTTCCACTCATCGGCCCAGCCTGCCCCCGCCGGTCGCTCCGACTTCCCTGGCACATAGAGCAGAGCCACGACCGTGAGGGAGCGTTCATCAGCCCACCCTCGAATCACGATATCTTGCCACCTGTATCAACTCCGACATCGCAGGATTGTAAAGTTTTTGTCGTCTCGATGGAGTGTGGTCAAGTGGAATTCCCCGCAAATCCAGTCCAGTGTGGCATGAGAGTAGAAGGCAACATGGGTTGGATCGCGGGCGTACCACCAATCCGCGACGGCTGCCGGGCCGGGGTGAAAGAGGGTCATGACGGCAAGAATACCACCGTGGCGGAGGAGACGCAGGATGCGGTTGATCTCTGCCCGCGGGCAAGCGAAGTGTTCGAACGTCTCGGTCGAAATGATCGCGTCAAAGGAACAGGAGAGATCGACATTCGGGGCGAAAAAGGGGTCGTACCCAACGGCGTCGTAACCTGCGCGTCGGAGTAGTTCGACGAGTACCGGACCGGGCCCGCATCCGTAGTCAAGAATGCGATTTCCGTCTTCACAGTGTTCACCGAGCAGGGCGATCGGCCCTTCGAACATGGTGACGTAACCTGCATTGTCCATCGTATTGTTGTGTGATGCATAGCGTGCCCGTTCCGACTTCAGGTCCGGGTGTTGGTTCGGAGGTACGAAGATCAGATCGCAAAATCTACAGTGATAGAAATCACGTGTCTGATGGAGTGCCGTCCAGGCAGCCTCGGCGTTGCACAGCGGGCAGGTCGCGGGATGCATGTGTGTAGGCTGCTGATTCATGCGGGTTATCGGCGCCTTTGAAATGTGGATAGACTCGATCCGTTGCCTCGGTTGCGTGTGAATAAGGGTTGAGAAAAAGGGAATGATGAAAGTTTTTTCGACGCAAAAGACTCGTCTTTTGAGCCGTATAACCACTCGGCACTCGCCAACCTCAACCATCCTCATAAGTTACGGCGAAACTCGCCGTGCGCCGTGAAAAGGCGCGCGGCAGGCCGCTAACTTTTCCCATTCCAATATCTTACAAGATCCCCAACCCATAGTTAATAAATCCTTGACATCCACAATATCTTGGGGTACATCCATCATTCCGTTCAAGGCGAGAATCAGATCCTTCCGACAATCATTCCGGTGAGCGGATCTCGGGATGATGTGGTTTCGGTATTTGTGAAGGGGTTCGCAGAGCCGGCTGAAGCCGGTGGATTGGTAGGACATTGGAATCAAGTTAGGACGTCTCGACCGTGGTGACACAACGAGACATTACAGGCCGTGGTGAAACAATGCTGACACTTTCGAAGGATCGATTGCCAACAGGCGACAGGGATGTCGCACCTCCGTCCCGATACGATCAATATGGACAGACGGAGAATGGCCTGCGCGTATTGCGCGCGCGCTACCTGGAGAAGGACGAAACCGGCGAATGCCTGGAGACGCCGGACGACCTGTTCGATCGCGTCGCTGAGACGATCTCCGCGATTGAGACATGCTATGGGGCGAATGAATCCAGCCGCGGCGAGTGGAAGGCCCGATTCAAGCGCCTGTTGATCTCGCGCCGGTTCATGCCCAATAGTCCGACGCTGATGAATGCCGGGCGGTCGATGGGG
>JBHHUV010000026.1:0-14410 GCA_046754005.1 Phycisphaerae bacterium
CATCTGGCCGCACCTGATCGATTTCAAGGATCGGACAGGCCATTCTGGACCTTGCTACTGGCGGGATGGCCGACACAGCAAGCCGATGGCCGAACATCCTGTCGTCGGAATCTGCTTCTACGAAGCCGCCGCCTATGTGAAGTGGGCGGGCTATCGGCTGCCGACCGAGGCGGAATGGCAGATGGCCTGTACCTGGCGCATCCGAAGCGTCGCCAATGTACTGCGGCGTTATCCCTGGGGAGACGCACTGGACACCGAACGCTGCAATATCTGGGCCTCGCGGATCGCAACTACGGTGCCTGTCAACCAATACTTAAAAGGTGCCGCGCCCAATCACGTCCTTCAATTGATTGGCAATGTTTGGGAATGGACGGCCTGTGATTTCAATGTGGCTGATAATGAGGGGGGGATGATCGTTGGCGAAATGCAGTTGTCGGCGGTTCGCGGTGGGGCCTTCGATACGTACTTCCCCGCGCAATCGACTGGCGCCTTCCGAACAGGCATGGTCAGCCTGGCACGAGCACACAACACCGGTTTCCGCTGCGCGCTGGACCTCAGCATCATGGATGATAATTGAATCACACACGCAAATAGCCCTGGAGAGGGGAGCCAACCGTGGCAACGAAATTCAGCGATACAATCACACCGACGACCTGCCTGATCTGTGATTGCGAAAACACACCCGATGCCGTCTTGTGTTGCGATTGCTTCGCGCCGATGTCCCTCGTCCAGGACGCCATTGCTCAGGAGCGCGATCCGCACATTGTCAGTGTGATCGGCGAGAGCAATGTCGGAAAAACGGTCTACCTTGGTTTTCTGCTCGACATGCTGTCTCAGCGCGCGAACGATTTTGAGGCCGTCCCCAAAGGGGCCTATTCGATCGACCTTCAGCAAACCGTGATCAGTCATATGTCCCATCGGGTGTTTCCCCCGAAAACACCCATGGAGGCCAACCAGTGGTATTGGGCCTACTATCAGGTTCGCCGGTTTGCCCGTCGATCCCCCTGGATCGATCTGGTGATGCCGGACATGGCTGGTGAATCCCTCGCCGCGGAGGTCGCCACCCCCAAGACCTTCAGCGTCATCTACAATCTGCTCAACCGATCCACCGGCCTGATGCTGCTCGTGGACGCGGCGATGGCCGCCAACGGATCGACCCAGCCCGACTTCTTCGCCATGAAGATGCTCAGCTACATCGACAGCCTCTATGCGACGCGACGCGGTCAGCGGAGCCGAATTCCTGTCGCCGTCCTGCTCTGCAAGGCCGACCACTGCCCCGAGTGCTTCAACAGTCCGCGAGAGTTCGTGCAGGCCAACATGAACCGCATCTGGAATCTGTGTGAAAGCCGATTCGAAAACGTCGAGTTCTTTGCCACCAGCGTTGTCGGCTCACTCGGCTACGCAACCGCACAGGATCGGGAGCACGTGGTACCGATCCCCTTGCACACCGCCCTACGTGGTATTCTGGAGCCCTTCGAATGGATCATGGACCGCGTATAGACAAAGGTAATAATCGGACCCATAAAAATGAGGTGGCCCCCGTCCTCGCCGATCAGGCTATCTTCACCTCCGTCCGTTCGCCTACGGGCGAGGGCTATCGTATCGTCAGTGCGAGCGCGGGTGTGAAGTCAGAGGAGAAGGCGGAAATCATCCGTCGTTCGCCATCACACAACAGCCTGTGTGAAACCGAACCGGACACCGTCGCACTGATGGCCTTTCCATTGGCCAGTGGTCGTTATTGTGTGGGTCGTTCATGCTATGCCGGTCGGGAACATACTGCACGGGGCGGTCAGCGCGTCTACACACATCTCACGCTACTCGATGCGGAGGCCTACGAGCGATTCGGCTGCAACCCAATGAATGTGGGCGCCGCCATCGACCGAGTCTACAAAGACGAGCCAGACTTGGATCCTCCATCACGAATTGATCCGCTCGCTCTGACGATCTCGAACGAGTTTCATACGGCTGAGTCCGCCACAACCTCTAAAGAGCGCAGAACCCGTGCCGAGTTGGTGTTACCTATCTCACTGGCAATGCTTCGAGGCGAAGATATCCTCGTGGTTGGCGCTGGAAATCGGTTTGACCTTCTGGATGCGACTGTGATCTCCACTCCGCTTGCCGTCCGAAGAATTGCATCGCTGTCGTGTGGCCTGAAATTCGCCCCATCACGAGCAGTCCAACTCTGCTTCACCGCGCGTGATAAAGGAGAATCGCAACGCGCCATCCGGGGACGCTGTGTTTTTTGGTACGACATCGATGCGGCATCATGCGGGCCACTCTCGCCCTACGAACAATGGATGGGATTGGTAAAACGCAGACTCGAAGCCGGTCGCGAATCCATACTCGAAAAGCTCGCCGACTCCATCACCGAAGACGCTTCCCCTGATGCTCTGAATCGAATCGCGTCTATCTGCAGCGATACCGATCTGGTGTCCATGGCGGCGCCCTCAGGGCTCGCGGAATTGATGGCAAAATACACGGAGTATATTCCAACGACTGCAGTGGAGACCCGATTGCTCCAAAAATTCAATGAATGCGCCAAAAAGCGGGCGGCCGTCCTGGAGGCACTCACAAGCGAGCAATCGGAAACGATGCAGGGAATCCCAAAACCAACCGAATAGCCCTTCCGTGCCGGTGTCGAGCGCCATGCATTCGCGTCACAGCATCATCGTGACGGGTCAGCATGCTTGACACTAACCTCCACCTATCAGACCGCTTCTGTTTTTGTTGTTGTTATATTGGCACGGTGGCGCTTCAGCCCAGGCTCCAGTCATAGTCTAAATATCGAATTCCTCGCGCGGCCGCGGAAACATAATCCCGCCGTGTCGACTCGTCCCAATAATGAAGAATCGATTCCAATTGCCGGCGTCGGGTCCAGCCGAAATCGCGCGCATACCAGAGAAATATACGAGAGAGGAGAACACCGCCGGTCCGCGGATCCATTGCCACGCCACCGCCCGCGAGAAATGCGTGTGCAGCCAGATCCAATTCCGCATCGAGCCTGTCGGCCGTGTAATGTCGGATGGGTGGACAGGAAGTCGCGCCGCAGTTCAGTGCAAAATGGACACGGATATCCATCGGCCGGACAACCAGTCTCCGGCGACGATCCCACGGCATCAATTGGGGAATAAAAATACGCAGGGGATGACCGCGATTCTCGCGTAAAAAACCATGTTCAATTATGTCAAGTGTATAAATATGGCCGCCGACGAGGTAAGCCGCTCGTCGAAAAAATCCACGAATTTCAGTAATCGATCGGCGAATACGAAAATGAAGGGCTCCGTGTATCACGAGCGCGTTGTATAGATTAATCCAAAACGCCAGCGCAACATTTCGATCCGTCAACATTCGCAAGGGATCGAATCCTGCCAACATGCCGGCTTCACGGGCCAGTTCGCCGACAGCTCTCTCTGTGTATCTGTCATGATGCACCCATTCAACAGCCCTGTACGCGGTTTTCGCGGCCCGCGCACAATCCAATAGCTCACCGGCTATCTCCGGAGATGCCTCCTTCTTGAACACATGTGTTGAATTCAAGATCTCCATCGATCCCTGCCGGGCGACGAACGGCCCCTAACAATGCCGTGAACCGGTTTATGGGGGAGTACGATACAATTGTCGGGAATAGATCCGCATGCTCCCAACAGGATTGCCGCCCGATCGAAGCACGTCAAGGTCTGATGAGCGCGATTCCGTTCTTTCGATGAGGATTTCTCGACTTGAATGGGTAGATAGCTGGGCCTGAGATCTTCCTCGAGCAATGCGTGAGCCTCCTCCTTGTCCTCCAGGAGCTTGTTCATCGCCCTCAACCAGACCTCGTTTTCAGGATGTTCAGGGGTCATATGCGCGATTCTTTCTCAACTTTCCCGGCGAACTCGTCCATCTCAGGTGTTCAGGCCTCCAGGATTAAAAGATCTACTTCGGATTCAAATTACGTGCATCTTCCAAAAGCACGTCCGTCTCAGGATGGGCCTCGCGCCATTCATGCAGCTTCATAATCGGCGGCTTCCTGAGAAATGGGATTCGATCACCCCGCCTTTCTCCGCCAATGGCATCAAACGCCCCATCCTTCAGCGGATACCAGACCGTATCAGTCAGCCGGTCGTACAAAACAAAGATGTTGTTAAAGGTATAGCCTGTCGTCCCGAATGTCGTTATCTGCCCCTTGACTTCTCGTCCGTAGACTACGGACAATTGGTCCAATGGTCACCAACCCACGGTCACGGGCTTGCCACCGACATTGTCGTTCACTAATTCGTGACGATCTAGAAGCGCAACCGGATAGGCGCGGG
This sequence comes from Phycisphaerae bacterium, assembly GCA_046754005.1. Lineage (GTDB taxonomy): Bacteria > Planctomycetota > Phycisphaerae > UBA1845 > UTPLA1 > CAYXGR01. The sequence continues at coordinate 4,293 of JBHHUV010000026.1, forward strand.
CCACGCCCCCGTTCGCGTACCCAATGATCCGTAAGTTGTCGACGTTTGTTTCTCCTCGCTTGGACCAAAAGGCTGAAAACCGCTGATCGTCCGGCTTTACGAAGATTGGCTTGTCGATTGACCGAATTCGGTCTCGACCGATGCCGTAGTCAAACTTCTGGAGAGGGAGGGGTGAACCGGTTAGATCGAACCAATCAGATTCACCCTGTTTCGGATTCATGGACCCGCTGGCCCAGAGATACTGCTTGTCATCTTCGATCCGATACTTGCGAAATTCCGGATTATGCAGAACAAGCCCATCGGCCGGACTTGATTCGCGTGGACCGCTGCCGTATCGCTCATTCAACTTTGACCAATAGCGAAGGCTCAAGCCCGCACAACCTAGAATCACGATCCCAAGGATGACGACGACCCGCGCATCTTCCTTCCTGAAGAATGGCTTACTCAATAGAAATCCCTCTGCTCATCGATTCCGCCACTAATCAGTGCGCACTGATATCACGAGGCCTTTCGAGTGATATTCCCAAAATCGCCGATTGCATTGCAACAAAACGGTTCAATCCTTTGCTGCGTGTTAAAATATGGCTCTGTCAGGGGTTTTATCGAAATCCGAGCCATGACGCAATATGCGAGGGGTGGAAAAGAATTGTCCTATTGGGGAGAATACGGAAGATGATTAGTACCATCATGTGATACTCGATTAAATGCCATTCACGATCTCATCGGAATCCGGCGTATTTGGGATTATCTGTGGGTTTCGCGATCTGCGGACTCGCATGTCAAGGACAGGCCAATACGCCGGGACCAACAACCGGCCGAGCGGTTTCGTTTTCCAGTGAAATCCAGCCAATCTTCAATGATCTTTGTATTGGTTGCCATGTCACCGGTGGATTCGCTGATCAACAGGGTATTCCCTTGCGACTGATTGAGGGCCTGTCATTCGCCATGCTTATCAATCAGAAGAGCACGCAGAACCCAAGCCTGACCCTGGTCACTCCAGGCGATACGGCCAACAGCCTCCTCTTTCTGAAAGTCAGTTCGAATTCACCACCGGTCGGCGACACTATGCCATTGATCGGCCGGCGACTGACATCTTCGGAACTCGCACGGGTCCGCGATTGGATCGACCAGGGAGCGATGAACAACTGATCTGACCAAGCCAAACAACCAGGGAGAGGCGAGAAAGATCCTCCATCTAAATACAGATAATTGTGTAATTAAATTATTTTGACTTTTTGACGACCGGTTGTTTGGACGTGTTCCGCTTCCCTGTTTTATCGCTCCATTTTTTGGCTTCACCCGGTTTACCCCAGGCCGTGTACAAGGATACAATACGGCCCAATGCCGATTGTGTTTGCGGTCGCTTCGGTCCGAGTTGTTGATCGAGCGTGGCGTAGGCCGACAGTAGAAGGGGTTCCGCCTCGTTGTATTGATCCATCAACACTAAACATTCTCCACGACGACTATCGATATCCGCCATCAGCCAATGGGTGGATGATAAATCCGATTCCAATGCGGTGTGTGCCTGAGAAAATAGATCGTTAGCGGCGTCCACATTACCCTGGTCGAATCGAATCAACGCAAGTTCGCGGATCGACATACCTGTCTTCTGGTGGGTCTTCCCGAGAATGCGACGGCGGCCGTCAACGGTTCTGCTCAATACCTCGCCCGCTTCATCCAGTTTGCCAACGGCGTGAAGTGCCATCGCCAGATTATTCATTGCGGTCAATGTTCTCGGATCGTCTTCGCCGAATGCTTGCTCCGAAAGCCGCGCCAAATCGCGGCAAAACGGTTCCGCCTCCTCGTGTTTCCCTTGTGCAAACAAGTCGGAAGCCAAGTTGTTCAGGGCGGCTATGGTATCTACATGCGCCTCGCCCAATGTTTCCGTTCTGATCACCCAGGCTTTCTGTGCCAAGTCGGCTGCACGGTTCGCTAGACCGAGATTTCGAAACGCGAGCCCCAGATCATTCAACAACGAGGCGCGAAGGCCGGATCTATCACCAAAGGCTTGTGCCGCGGCCTCTGCTCCCTTTGACAAGATATCAACAGCGGAAACCCTCTCCCCCGCAACTACTTCTCGACCGCTTTTCTGGAACAGGGCCGGCCAGAAGCGGGCTATCTCGAGAGCGCCGGCCAGGGCGATTTCGGCCTGATCCGCCCGTATCTGAGCCTCTTGCCCAGTTGCTTCCGCCTGTCCCAATCGTCCTTGAAGCGATTGAATATTCGCCTCCGCCTGGCGGCGTTGAGCCTGCTCGTTGTCAATCATCTGTTCCATCTTCGCCTCTCGCTCTCTCGCGAGTTGTTCGGATGACACCCGATGAGCGATTTCGGCGGCCGTACGTTCACGCTCCTCCTGCAACAATCGTTCGTTTGCTTTTTGAGTAGTCAAATGAATGTGTAAGCCGAATAATAAAACTGCAATACTGGTCGCCACGATAGAGATGAATCGCGACTTATGTCGTGACGCGAGCTTTCGGAATTCATAAAAGGCACCGGCGGGCCGGGCCTCGACCGGCCGTTGCTCGAAGTGACGATCCATGTCGCGCGATACAGCCAACACATTCTGATACCGTGCCGTAGGAACTTTTTCCAGGGCCTTCAGCACGATGGCCTCGAGATCCGCGTGAAGGGTGGGCTTGATCGCCGTTGGCTTCGGCGGCATCTCCTTCTCAATCGCCTGAATCAGGGCCTTGCATTCCTCGGCATCCGATTTGTACGGAAGGCGATCCGTCAGTAACTCGTACAGAATCACACCAAGCGAATACAGGTCGCTTCGCACATCAATGTCATACAGTTTGCCGGCCACCTGTTCCGGGCTCTTGTAGGCCAGGAACTCTCTCAGTTCTCGTTTTGCGTAATTGGATGAAGCGTTACCTAAATCCACGTCGGTCACTGCGGCGACACCATACCCGACGATGATCGGATTACATTTCCCGTCAATGATGATGTTGCTGGGCCTCAAGTCTCGATGCAGCAAGCAGCGTTGATGGGCGTGGTTCAGGGCGCCGCACAACTTCATGAACACCGCCAGCCGATCTCCGATCCCGAGATTGTGGATTCCAATATATTCATTGAGCGTTACGCCCTTGATGAACTGGCTGACGAAAAAGCTGTGCCCCTCTTCCGTCGTCCCCGCCCGAAGAAGCGGAGCGATACCAGGATGATATAAATGCCGAAGCCGTTCGATCTCGACCCGGGCCCGATTAATCCGGTCCGAGTTGGGTAGGGATCGATTGTAGATGATCTTGATCGCGACCTTGCGACGCGATTGCTTCTCTTCCGCCTTATAGACGATACTCGTGGAGGTCTCGCTCACCGTTTCGATGATGCGATAATTCTGGATAATGCTCTCGATCTCGATCGGCGGCCCCTTGGGAGAGGAATCCGGAGCGGACTCAATCTCTACTGAGGTCGATGTCACAATATCACCCCCACTTTTCCTTGTCATCTCAGGAATGGGTGATTCGTTCTCGTTCGCCGAAGTATTATTTTCGGACATGAGTTCATCCTGTTGGTGGTCATTCTCAATTGGCATCCGGCTCTGTGTCCTCCATCCCCCATCGACCATGAAGTCGTTTCGCTGTGCGCGCATTGCGTGGCTTCGATACCATGTTCCCGAATTCCTTCTCCTCGATGATGGCCTCATCATCCTCGTGCGAGGACTGCGCAATCCCCTGGAGCTTCTGCAAGCCGAAAAGTTCGTAATCTGTCGGTTCAGTGATGGTTGAACCGGGAACTGGGCCAACCTGCCCGGGATTGAGCGCTTCAACCAACTGCGGTGTCACCAATACAATCAGCTCGGTGTTCGACCTCTGATAATCCACCGAACTGAACATCGGTCCCAGAACCGGCAGATCTCCGAGGCCCGGAACCTTTGAGGCAATTGCGTTCACCTGTTCGCTCAACAGTCCCGCGATCGCGAAGGTTTGGTTATTTCCACATTCGATCGTCGATTCAACCCGGCGAGTCCGGAAACTGAACAGTGGAGTCGAACCGACTTGTGAGGAACTCGGAACCGCGTCGCTTACTTCAGTCATCACATGAAGGCGAATCACCTGTTCACCTACAACAGTTGGTGTAAAGGCAAGTCGAACCCCAAATTCCTTGTAGTCAATCGTGATCGCCCCAGCCACAGCGCCTCCTTGGGTCACCGGGATCGGAACCTCCCCGCCCGCGAGAAACGAGGCTGTCTGTCCACTGATGGCGATTAGATTCGGCTCTGCCAGGGTTCGCGCCAGACCATTGGATCTCAACGCGTTCAGGAAAAACTGAAGCTCCGCACGTGGAAAACCAAATGTAATATTTGTGTTCGGACCGTTCGAGGTCGGTAGCACGGAATAAGTCAATTGGCCGCGCGTAAGATCAGTCACGCCGGAACTCGTGAATGTCGTCGGATTGAGTTGATTCAGATTATTTCCTAAGAAAAATCCTCTGGAGAGAGACGATCCTCCCAGCGCCCAGTTAATTCCCAATCTCCGCGTGGCATCCTTGTTCACCTCAGCAACAACAACTCGCAACAATGTCTGTTGCACCCCCGACACCGAGAGATGATTGATGACATCGCCACCCTGATAGACCCGCGCAAGCTCCTCAATCCGACGAGCGCTTTCCGCGTCCGACACGCGACCTGATAATATAATCTGCCCCTTGAGAGTATGAATGCGAACATTCGATCGTGGTGAGATCGATTGGATCAACGCGGACAAGTCGGAAACATTCGGCTCCACTGAAACACGAAACAGACGTTCCTCGTCCCCAGACTTCAGTGTTAATTGTGTCGTTCCGACATGCTTGCCGACGAGAATAACTTGATTGGGTGACGGAATACGGATATCTGCGGTGCTCGGATCCACCAGTTCCGCCCGATCGATTGCGGCATCCATTTTCATCGCAACTGATGTATCTACCATCACCTGGATCAGTTTCGGCTGCCGTTTATGCCACGTCAGACCTGTTAGGGAAGGAATCGGAATTACTTCATCGGAATGATCATCAACCTGTTGAATCCGAATAGAGCTGGATCCTTCACGAGCTATTTTGGGGCTAATAGGAGCAATTTTCGCCGGGTTTCTATCGATCGGAACCACAATAGACGAAGGGCTTTCAAAGTCCTGAAAATCGTTCGCTTCCAACTGCCTGCTGATAGTTTCTGGATCGGTATCAACCTCGTCCGACGCTTCTTTAATGTGCGATGAATTATCACTATTATCTAGCGTCACTTTCTCAAGAGATTCCACTTGATCCAGTACTTGAGGTGCTGTGGAATCCGATGGTTCAACAGGGGGTTTGCTCTCCTGATCTTTCGTGTCCTGGGTATTCGACTCCGCGGAGGCCGCCGACTCTATTTCTGAATGATCTTCAACCGGTTTTTCTTCCATGAACATCGTTGGGTCCGCACTCTCCGGAGGAGTCTCCTTCCCGACATCGCTATGATCGACTCGCGCATGCGCGATCGCCTCCTTCATTGTCGGCCCGAGCATCTCGGAGAAATAATCGTCGTCTCCTAAGTCCGAAGCAGCCAGCAAAACGGTTTGACTAGACCACCACGGTGAAACTGCTTGATTGTTCGGCAGACAATCCTGATCCAATTCGATCCGGGGCGGGTCGGCATCCCTCGATTGAAGTTCACTCACACTGCCAATCACGAAATGGGTGGTATTTGAGCGAGCGGGTGTCGATTGCACGGATCCAGGAGGAGCTCGCTTCGTGGTTCTCCTCCGGATTGTATCCCAGTAACTTACGAACTGATCGTGAATATCGCTCGGAATATCGGGTAGTCGATCCAGAAACAAATTGCGTACGTCGCTCCACCAATCGGGATGACCGTAAGAGGAGGCCCGATCAAAGCCCGGCTCATTGTTTTCAATGCGCCTGTGCTCTGATTGGACATGCGGGGCATGAGTTTCAGATGATGTTGCCGCAGTCGGGCCATTCACAAAAACGATCAAGCCGAAAAATAATGTGTGTGCGTTCATAATGTATCGCCGCGTGTGTGGTTTATACTTCCCCTGATCCCTCGGAAAACGCCAAATCGATCCCGATCTTGTATCCTCCGACGGTCTGTGTGCAGTGGATGACCGTGCCACGAACTATAAATGGAGAGCCTTCCGGACTCAGTTCCAGTAACACCTCGGAATCCATTGGGATCTCCAGAGCACCTTTTGCCGTAAGACCGGTCACGGACACATTGAGCGTTGTGAGACTCCGCGTGCTCACGCGTCCATCTTCTTCAAATGTCAACTTGATTTCGGTGCAATACGGATATCGCGGTTCGCCTCTTTGAACATCGGACTTGCGCTGAGGCGCGATCGCGCGCCGAACAAAACGACGCCAGTAGCCTTTATCAATCGTTGTGATGTCCGGTTCAAGCTTCGACATCTCTCAATCCTTGTATTCAGGACTTGCTCCGGCAATTATCCAACACCCTTTCAGGGTCCATATCGGAACCCAATACATGCCCCATAAGCTTCCATCCACCAATTCTTGCCAAGATGTAGTTTTTGATGATATCGGACGCTGAATTTGAAAATGATCGAAAGCGAATCACCCATGAGGCCGATCAACAAGGCCGAGATATGAAATAAGTGCGCTTAAAAACACCCGAGGTGACGGTTTCCATTTCGGTGAGCGTCTCCGACTTCGGGCCTGTAGATCCAGGGAGAGGGTACGATCCAAGAAGTAGGCAATGAAAAACTCGTCGATTGCATCCGAAGTCCGAAAATAGCTTTTCGAGGGTGATTCCAGTGAGCCGTAAGAAAATATGCATCCACCATCTTGATGAACCTATCATTCGATCACTCGAAGATTATGAGATCACCGCAGAAACCTTCGATCGTGAATCCCTCAGAACCGCCCTCGGGATAGAACATGTCGAAGCCCTCATCATCGATCTCGATCACGCCGACGCCCTCGATACCATTGTTGAATCCCTGGAAATAAAATCAGGATTGGCTGTGGTCGGTGTGACGGGTACCAACAACGTCAACAAATGCATCACCGCTCAGCGTGCCGGTTGCAGTCAACTAACATCCAAGCCTATCGACGAAAACGATCTGCTTGTCGCTATTCGTCGGGCTCTCGATGAAATCTCTGAACCGCCTCCCCTTGGGAAAACAATCTGTGTCATCGGAACCTCCGGCGGCGCGGGAACTACCACTCTGGCTTGCTATCTGGCTATGGCGATCTCTGAATTGTCGCCCTCAGTGGGAATCATCGATGCCGATTTTGAACTGGGGACCGTAGCGCAGTCGTGGGATCTGAATCCCAGATACACGACTATCGATCTCATCAACAAAACTTCGATCGATCAGCAGGATGTCGAGGATGTCATGCTCGAACTTCCCTCGGGTATTTCCGTCCTACCCCGGCCTAATCGCCTCGATAATGCTCACATCATCCATGAAACGGCCATGAAGAGTATCATCGAGGCAACGATGGCTGCATTCCCCTTCGTTGTCATCGACCTCCCCCGTAAGCTCGATCCCATCGCCGGATGCGCCATTGAGGCGTGTGATAAGTTGATAATCGTTGCGCAGTTGACTGTACCCGGCATCATCAACACAGGTCGCATGGCGGAAGCACTCTATCGCTGGGAAGTACCAACCGACAAAATTGAATACGTAGTCAACCGATACAATGGAAAATTTCATAGCGTGGATGTCGCTACGCTCGAAGAAAAAGTCGGCAAAAAGGTAATCGGGGTCGTACCCAACCACTACAAATCGTTGTCTGCCGCCGCAGATCTGGGCCAACCTGTCTCACAGAGCAACCCGGTCCGAAAGGCCATCTCGGATATCGCGACGATCCTGTGCGGCGGTCGCAACATTCCTACACACGCGGCGCCTGGTTGGATCAGCAACCTGGGCTTCGGTCGTTAATGACACACTCTAAAAGGCATCCTTGCCACATAGTTGCCGCCCTACGATCAGTTCATGAATCGTCTCGGTCCCCTCATACGTGATGACGCTTTCCAGATTCAACATGTGCCGAATCGGTGAGCACTCAATGCTGATCCCCCCGGCGCCCAGAATGTCTCGCGCATCTCGTGCGACATCAAGCGCCATTCGCACATTGTTCCATTTGGCCATCGAGACCTGTGTGTGATGCATCGTCCCTTGATCCTTCAACCGACCCAATTGAAGAGACAAGAGCCGAGCCGTCGTGATCCGCCGCGCCATGTCGGCCAACCGTCGCTGGATTGTCTGTGTATGGGCAATCGGCCGCTTGAACACGACTCGAACCTTAGCATACTCCAAAGCCTCGGTGTAGCAGGCCAGGGCCGCCCCGATTACACCCCAGGTGATCCCATAGCGGGCCTGCGTCAGACAGCCGAGCGGGCCCCGCAACCCTACGACGTTCGGCAGCCTGTTCTCCTCGGGCACACGCACATTGTCGAAAAAGAGCTCGGATGTGATCGATGCGCGGAGCGAAAACTTCCGCAGGATGTCGCGCGTCGTGTAGCCCGGCATATCCTTCTCGACGATGAACCCGCGAACACCCTCATCGGTCTCGGCCCAGACGATCGCAATATCCGCAATCGTCCCATTGGTGATCCACATCTTCGCCCCATTAAGAACCCAGTCGCTCCCCTCTTTTTTCGCGCGGGTCTTCATCGTGCCGGGGTCCGAACCTCCGTCCGGCTCCGTCAGGCCGAAGCACCCGATGATTTCGCCTCGGGCCATGCCCGGCAGCCATCGCTCCTTCTGTGCGTCACTGCCATAGGCAAAAATGGGATGCATGCACAGGCTGCCCTGCACCGAGACGAAGCTTCGCACCCCGCTGTCCCCCCGCTCCGGCTCCTGGCAGACCAGCCCGTAGCAGACATTGTTCAACCCCGCGCAGCCGTATCCCTCCATGTTGCAGCCGAGCAGACCCATCGCGGCGATCTCAGGAACCAGCTCGGCCGGAAAGCGATGGTCCTCGAACGCCTGCGGCACGACCGGCAACACCTTCTCGTCCACAAACCGGGCGACGGCATCCTGTATCTGACGCTCATCTTCGGTCAGCAGGGAACGGACATCAAAAAAGTCGGCCGCCTCGGGGCCGACCGTGGCGGTTGTTGCGGGCTCGGGCATCGATGATTCTCCGGGTAGGCTGATTCAAACATAGGTGACAAACGGTTGCTCAATCCTCGAGGACTATACTATAGCATCAAGACGGATTCGAGGGGATGGTTCGGGATCAGGCGTGAGCGCGGGAACAGGGCCCGACCTGCTGACCGACGAAAAAACCCCGGGGGGTTCTCCTGCACCGTCGGCGAGTTCTTCGGGGATCGACACCCACGTGTGAACGGGTGCCAACGGCAAGCTTCTCTTGCCGGTGCAATGCCCGTATAGCGGCAGTCGCCCGAACGGCATAGAATGGAGAGAGGTGCGAGCATGTCTCCCATCCTGTGCGAACAACCCAACGCCGGATCGAGAATCCCCTCTCGGCCCTCCCTCTGTGAGAACCCCTTCACACGCATGTTTTCACGACCATTCCGGGAGTCGGCGGGTCAGGCGGACATGGACACGAAAGGGGACATCCTGACCAGCGCCGGTTCGGACGCCGGGTGCCACCGGCAAGCTCTGCTTGCCGGTGTTGATCCCTGACACACAATCTTTCGCATTGTCATTTTTTTATCTTCTTCCTTTTCTTCTTTCAATTTTGACTTTTTGACGGTTCGACGTTTCCCTCTTATTTCTCCTTCAACTCCAACGCCCCCGCCCACTCCTCCCCCGGTGGGAACGTCTTCATCTCCTGGCAGGCGTCGATGTAGCGGCTGGCCCCCAAATCGTCCGGCCGCCGGGCTAGCATCCGGGTGAAGTGAACGATGCACTCGTCCCACTTCCGCTGCCGGTAGAGCCGCGCCCCCGTCTCGAACCGCTTGGCATAGGCCTGCTCGTCGTCGTTCCACGCATCTTTTCGACAGACGACTTCATACACCGGAACGGTCCGCGTCTTCCCCTTCACCTGCAGCTCCGCCAGATAGCGAAACCCGTAGTCCTCCTTCACGGCATCCCGAACCGAACTCGACACCAGAATCCGCGTCCCGAAGACCTTGTTCGCCGGCTCCAACCGGGCGGCCAGGTTCACCACGTCCCCGATCACCGTGTAGTCCGCCTTCAACTCCGACCCCA
>JBHHUV010000027.1:0-14092 GCA_046754005.1 Phycisphaerae bacterium
ACCCAGGGCGGCGCTGCGCTCTGCCCTGGGCTGACTTGTTTTGGCCCCTTCGGGGCGGAGACACAACAGATGGGTTTATGACCCATCCTACGCGATTTCGTTGGGGAGAAAAAAAGACGCTGGAAGAGATTCCCTTGGGGTGGGATCGAGAAGGGATTCTCGGTCCAGCATGTTTCAGCATGTCATGCTTGCCCGTCACGATATTGCCGTGACGTGTAAGGATGGCACCCGTTATGTGGTGAACGGGTTTGACAGATGGGTCTATGACCCATCCTACGGAACTACACATGCCCACGGTGGGCAGTACCCAGTCTACTGGGTGGGGTCGATCAGGTGGATGCCTAGGCGGTGGATGCTGCGCTGTTGGGCTTCGAGGACTTTGATGCGGACGTTGCCCTCGACGAGGGATTCGCCGACGGTTGGGATGCGGCCCAACTTGCTGAAGACGAAGCCGCCTATGGTGTCGTAGTCCTCGTCTTCGGGGAGGGAGATGGCGAGGGCCTCGTTGAGCTCCTCTACACGTACACGGGCGTCGATATCTGCCGTCTTGTCGTCGATTCGGCGGATCGGGGGCGTTGGGGGGGCTTCGTGTTCGTCGACGATTTCACCGACAAGCTCTTCGAGGATGTCCTCGAAGGTGACGAGGCCGGCGGTGCCGCCGTATTCGTCGAGGACGATGGCGATGTGGACCCGGTTGGCCTGAAACTCGCGGAGGAGCGAGGCGAGATCCTTGGTCTCCGGGACGAAGGTTGCGTCGCGCATCAGCTTGCGGAGGCGGAAGGCGCCGGGGTCGGTTACGCCGAGCAGATCCTTCGCGTAGAGAATGCCGACGACGTGATCCATCGATCCTTCGTACACCGGGATTCGGGAGTGACCGTCGCGGACGACGAGGTCGCGGGCCTGGTCGAAATCGGCCCCTACTTCGATCCCGGTCATGTCGGTTCGGGGGGTCATGATCTCGCCGACGGAGGTTTCGTCGAGAACCATGACCGACTTGATCATGGCCTTTTCCGAGGGGTCCACAGCCCCGCTGGTTTCTCCGTGGATGACGGCGTCCATGATTTCGAGTTCGATCTGCTCGGAGTTGTTTTCCATCTCTCGGGGCGCGCCGGCGAGTCGGCGGACGATTTCGTCGGTGGCGGCGATGATGGCGAGGAGGGGCCGGCTGCCGATTCGGATAATATCCAGGATCGGCAGGAGTCGGGCGAGGAAGACATCCCCGGTGTGGCGTGCCCAGGCGGTGGGGATGCCGACGCCGAAGAGTACGATCCAGGGGAGGGTGATCGCGAGTATGTAGGCCGGTCGCAGATAGGCCGGATTGGTATCGCCCACGATTGCGTCGATTGTCAGGATGAACAGAACCGTGCAGATGAATTGATAGGCCAGGGCGGCCCGGGCGTAGTCTCCCTGATGCTTGAACAGGCGATCGAGGCGATCTTCGAGATTTCGGTCCTTGAGAATCTCCGTGAGGCGCGTTCGTGATGCGAGACGAATGGCCGTGACCGCCGTGCCGAACAGCACCGTCAGGGCCGACCACAACAATACAAGGGCTATCTCCATTGCTCGTGCATCCAGTCAATCTTACGTAGAAGCCATCGAAAACATCAGGGCTGGTATCAATGGTGGGCGGTGCCCACCCTACTCTTGCTCCGGGAGGTGGATCTCCGCCCAGAGCGTTGCGGTTTCTCCTGGTGGCGCGGCGGCGAGGATTTCTCCCTGATTGTCGATAATCGTGCTGAGACCGGGGCCATTGGATTCATCGCCCGTGGTCGCATCGGCGACGGCACATCCGAGGTTTGTTCGCCGGGCCTGTTCGGCGATTCGGGCGCGGGTTTTTCGTGGGTTCGTATCCTTGTCGCCCGGGTGCAGCCGGCACGCCGCGCCCACGACGAGTTGCGCGCCTGCCTGGTTGACATGATCCCATGCGCGGGGGTTGAGCCAATCTTCTCCGGTCAAGAGGCCGATGCGTCCGAGGAGGATGTTGGTGACGGAGATACCCTCGCCGGGCTGAAAAAAGTCGGCTGATGATTTTTGGAGAACCATCTGTCGCTGGGCGAGGCGTACATCGCCGTCGCGATCGAGCAGGACGCTTGTGAGATAGGGCCGATTCTCACTCTTTTCGGCCATGCCGAAGGCAATAAAGACACCCCAGTTTCTTGCGCGCAGGCCGCAAGCGGCCGTTGTCTGCCCTTCGACGTGTTCGCAGGGGGCGCTTTGCCCGGGGGCGGAGTGGAGGACGTCGGCGAATGCGGGGAGGAGGATGATATCCGGCGCCGGGTCCGTTTTGGCGGCGGCGTCGATGGCATTCAGCGCGGCCTGTAGGGTGGCCGTTCGTCGGTTGGGTTGAATCGAGAGTTGGACCACGGCGATTCTCATGAACCGTCTCCGTGGACGGGTTTTGAATCGGGATTGCCGGAAAGGTTCGGATCTCCTTTTGATGAGAAGACCGGTCCCCAACCGAGTTTTTGGAGGATCCTGTCTTCCTGTTCGTGTATCCGGGCGGACTCTTCGGGGGTGTGATCGTCGAATCCGCAGAGATGAAGACAGCCGTGAACGACGTAGAGGAGCAGCTCCGCGTGCCAGTCTGTCTTTCGGGATCGTGCCCGGCGGCGGGCGACCGATTTACAGACGAGCAACTGGGCTTCGACCCGGTCTTCGTTGTCATCGTCCCGGAGATCGAAGGTCATCACGTCGGTTGTTGAATTTTCATTGAGCCACTGTGCGTGTTGTCGTCGCATTTCGGCGTCGCCGAGGATGGCGATGTCCAGGGTGCCATGATGGATCTGGTGGGTGTTGAGGGTTTCGCGTGCGGCTTCGTGGATGGGGGATTCCAGACCGTGGGGGCAGTCGTTGATGGTGATCGTCAGCTCCCGGTTTCGTCCACGGGAAGGAGGCTCCTGATCGTCATGCGGATCGGTTTCGCTCATGCGGTTTGGGCCTGTGTCTCCGAGGAGGGTTCCGCGGCGGTTGGATAGGCCACACGTCCATGGTGAATGGCGCGGAGGCTTTTGACAAGGCTCTGCTCGACTTTGGCGAGTTCCTTGAGGGTGATGTCGCAGTCATCGAACTGGCCGTCCATGAGTCTGGCCATGAGGATTTCGTGAACGACGGCTTCGATTCTTCCCGAGGTCGGATCCTGGAGTGAACGGACTGCGCCTTCGACACCGTCGCACAACATGAGGATGGCCGTTTCGCGCGAACGTGGCTTGGGTCCGGGGTATCGGAATTCGGTATCGCTGATTTCTCGGCTGTTTTGACCGCTGGATTTGGCTTCCTGGGTCGCGAGGGTGTGGAAGTATTTGACGACGGTGGTTCCGTGGTGCTCGGCAATGAAGTGATGGAGCACGGGGGGCAGGCGGTGTTCGCGGGCGAGGGCCAGGCCGTCTTTGACATGGGCGAGGATGACGAGGAGGCTCATGGTTGGGGCGAGACCGGTGTGGGCGTTGATCCTGGCTTCCTGGTTTTCGGCGAAATAGTGGGGCTTGCAGATCTTTCCGATGTCGTGGTAGTAGGCGCCGACTCGGGCGAGGAGACCGTTGGCTCCGATTTCCTCGGCGGCGGTTTCGGCCATGCTTCCGAGAAGCTGGCTGTGCTGGAAGGTGCCGGGCGCCTTTTCGAGGAGTTGTCGTTGGATGGGCTGGCTGGTGTCGGCCCATTCCAGAAGGGTCTGGCTGGTGGTGATGCGGAAGGCCATTTCGATGACTGGCAAGAGGATGTTGACGAGAATGAGACCGGCCAGTGCGGCAGGTGCGGCATAGACCACGTCGGCGCCGACGTCCTGGCCATCGGAGAGTGCGATGAGGAGGGCGCTGAAGCTTGCTACGGCGGCAGTGATGGCGCCGACGGCGAGCATTTTGAGGCGCGTTCGGACTTCTCGCAGCATGAGGACCGTGATGGTGGTGGCGCTGAGCAAGACGATGATCAGGCTGTAGGGTGCACTGAGCGCGAGGACCGACAGAATGGCGAGGGCGGAGGTGGCTCCGAAGGCGAATACCTGTGAATAGGCAATGGTCAATATTGCGGCGGTCATGGTGACGGCGGTCACGCTCCAGATGGGGGAATCGGTCACCTGGAGGAGAATGAATCGTTCGAAGAGGAGCATGAGCAGAAGGAGACCGGCGACGGCGAGGGATCTGGGGGCCTTGTGGACGATTCTCGGCTGGGTATGGATGGTGAAGATCGTGAGCCCGATGGTGACGAGCATGATCACCCCGAGCAGGCCGATTCGTTTGTTTCGCCATTGGGCACGGAGCTCGGCGTTGACGCTGCGCTGTTTGAGGTATTCCTGGTGTTCAATCTTGAGGAGGGCGAGGGCTTCGCGGTCGATCTTGCCGGCCTTGATCATCCGGTCTCCGGCCTTGTATTTGTCCATGACCGGCTCGACGTGGTCGGCTTCGACGAGTCGTTCCTTGGTGTAGGCGGCGTCGAAGACATAGAGGGGTTTGAATTCCTTGTTTTTGGGTGAGATGGATTGGATGATGATGTTTTCTAGGACCTGTCTGATTTCGTCGGGGAAGACATATCGGATGAGGCGGCTGGCGAGTTCTTCGACGTCTCGTGGATTGGAGGCGTAGTTCAATCGCTCCTTGGGGACGGGTCGAAAAACGCCGTCACCTCGATCGATCATGACGTTGCTGGCGGTGCTGCGAATGTCACGCTCTACTTCGGCGCGCTCGATCATCTCCTCGTTGATCAGCCGAGAGGCGAGGGCATCGACGTTTCGTTTGAATTGTTCGCTGCCGGCCTGATCGGTGACCGATTTGAGGACGGTGAATGCCTGTTCGTCCAGCTCCCAGCGATCGGGATTGGTTTTCTGGTAGGATTCGAAGTTTTCGGAGGCCTTGACGGCGGCGTGCAGATCTCGGAATTCGGCCTGGATCGTGTCGACGAGGGCCTTGTCGAGTCGGAAATAGTTGGGGACGCCCTGCCGGGTTTTTCGCCTGAGTTCCTCCGTTTGAAATTGGTTGATGCGTTGGAAATCGACCCTGGACAGGACGGGTCGCTTAAGGATTTGACCGACCGAGTAGGTGAGGGGTTCGTCACCGGAGATGACGATGAAGGTGGCGAGGGCCCAGAATGCCGCAGCGATGACGAGCGGCCATCCGAGCATTGCCCGGAATCGTTGGATCCATGGCGATGGGCCATTGGCCGATTTTCGCCGAGAATCCGAGGCTTTCTGAGAACCGAGATTTCCGAAGTTCCACATGATCCTGCCCGCCGCTGCGCGACGGATCCGACACCCTCGTTATCGCCTCCGCACACCCCACGCCGGGGCGGGTAGGTGAATCGGAAATGTTACAATACTCCGCTCCGGCATCAAAATATAGTATCGCTCCCATGACCGGCTCGCCTGACAAAAAAGGGGGGACTGTGGACTCAAGGGCGGCCATATAAGGGTTATGCACACTGGGTGGGGTGTCCGATATGTTTGTGGGTGATTGTAACTATTTACAAATAAAGTTATTACGAATTTGTTATACTCTATTTATCAATGGGTACTCATGATATTCGGTATTATCGTTGCAATCATTACAATATGAACTAATTATTGTGATCTTTCCGGATTGGGTGTTCTTGTTGGTTATGCGCCAGGGAGGATGGGTTGGCTTCCCACTGCCACCCACCCCTGATGATCCTTGGGGATCATGCCTTGGCAGTGCCACCCTTATCAATCCTTGGAGATCGGGTATGCCGTCCTACCGGCTTTGGCACGTGGTCAACAGATGGGTCTGATGACCCATCCGACTTGGCTGTGATTGTCAATCCATTTCGCGCCAGGGGATCGTTGTGTTGATGGGTCCGATTACGCTGATTACGGATTTTGGGGACGCGGACCATTATGTGGCGTGCATGAAGGGGGTGATCCTCCAGCGTGTACCGGACGCTCGGGTTATCGACGTCACCCATCGCATCCAGCATCAGGACATCCTTGCTGCGGCGTTTGTTCTTCGACATGTCATGCCGAGCTTTCCGTCGGGGACGATTCATGTGGCCGTGGTCGATCCGGGTGTCGGCAGTCGGCGGCGCATTCTGGCGGGGCGTTATGCGGGGCAGACGATCCTTGCGCCGGATAATGGGCTTGTGAGCCTGGTTCATCGTGATTTCAAGCTGGAGATGTTGCGATCGGTCGAGAATGCCACACTCATCGCACGGACATCCAGCGCGACGTTTCAGGGTCGGGATATCTTCGCTCCGGTGGCGGGGGCGCTGCTGGCGGGGTTGGAGATCGACGAGGTCGGGCCTGCCGTTGAGGAACCGGTGCTTCTGGATATTGAATGCCCTGTTCCGTTGGAATCGGGGGGGCTTCGGGGCCGGGTCTTGCATGTTGATCATTTCGGGAACCTGATCAGCAATATCCGAGTAGAAGATCTGGATGCCCTTGGGGTTCCCGCGGGTCAACTGAACGTTGTGATCGGATCCACGCAGGTTGGACCCCTGCGGTTCACCTATTCCGACGTTGCCGTGGGCGAGGTTCTGGCTTTGATCGGATCGACGGGGATGGTGGAGGTCGCGATTCATCGGGGTCATGCGGCTTCACGGTTGAGTGTAGGGGTGGGGACGAGCCTCACAGTTCGTTGAGCTTCTCT
Organism: Phycisphaerae bacterium; assembly: GCA_046754005.1. Taxonomy (GTDB): domain Bacteria; phylum Planctomycetota; class Phycisphaerae; order UBA1845; family UTPLA1; genus CAYXGR01. The sequence continues at coordinate 6,588 of JBHHUV010000027.1, forward strand.
GCATTGTTCCGCGTGGGTAACAGATGGGTCTGATGGCCTGTTCAGCTTGGCTCACCATGCCCGTGCTTCGCTTGGGCATGCTACTCTTCGCGTGGGTAACAGATGGGTCTGATGACCCATCCTACTTGGCTTTTGAGAAAGGATGGGTGCCCATGCCGGGATCGAATCATGAAAGCCCGGCTGAAGCCGGCTGAGGGGAATTACAAATGGCGTCCACCACCGACTGAAGTCGGTGGCAAACAAAAAACTGCCGGCTGAAGCCGGCAAGAGAATCCGCGGATTCTGTCATGGACCCAGGATGGGGCCCCCATGCTGCTATACGGATTGTTTGTGATGCTATAAAATGGGGGTGAAGTGCACGTGAATCGTTTTATGTGAAGAGCAGTATTCAGCCAATGCCGTGGAGCATCATGGGAAAAAGACCGCGTTATCCAGGAATTCGAATCACCACGAACGGTAACCAACTGGTCAGTTATTACACCGAGGCACGGATCACCGACGGCGGGGTTTTTTATCCGATCACGCCTTCGACGGAGTCCGGGGAGATGTATCAGCAGGCTTATGCCGAGGGGAAGCTGAACGTCTTCGGCCATTCAAAAATCGCCGTCGAGGCGGAGGGGGAGCATGCGGCTCAGGGTGGTGCGATTGCCCTTTCGGTGACCGGCAAGCGGACGGTGAATTTCACGTCCGGTCAGGGGGTGGTTTATGGGCTGGAGCAGTATTACCACGCTCCGGGGAAATGCTCGACGATGGTACTTGAGGTGGGTGCCCGGGCTTTGACGAAGCATGCCTTGAATGTTCATTGCGGCCACGACGACATCTACGCGGCGATGGATACGGGTTGGATCATCCTCTTTGCGAAGGATGCTCAGCAGGCAGCGGATCAGGCGCTGATCCTGCGGCGTGTGACTGAGTTGAGCCTGACTCCGGGTATCAATACACAGGACGGTTTTCTGACGTCGCACCTTGAGCGGACGTTCTATATGCACGAGGCCGACTTGATCCGAGAATTTCTGGGCGCTCCGGAGGACATCATTGATTGCCCGACCGAGGCGCAGCGTGAGTTGTTTGGGCCGACGCGTCGGCGTGTGCCGGAGATGATCGATCTGAAGAATCCGATTCTGCTGGGACCGGTTCAGAACCAGGAACACTACATGAACGGAGTTGTGGCCCGTCGGAATTGTTTCTCGGATGCGATTTCATCCTTTTTGGAGGAGAGCTACGAACTGTTCGGTGAGCTGACCGGTCGCCGCTATGGTTTGATTTCGTGTTACAAGACCGAGGACGCGGAGGTGGTTTTCGTGTCGCTGGGTTCGGCGGCGGAGAACATTGAGGCGGGTGTCGACTATCTTCGCGAGACGCGTGGTGCTCGTGTGGGATCGATCCATGTAAACGTGCTTCGGCCCTTCCCGGAGGCGGCAATCGTCGAGGCGCTTCGCGGGAAGAAGAACGTTGTCGTTCTTGAGCGAACCGATGAATCGTTGGCCGGCGACAATCCTTTGGGACGAGAGGTTCGGACCGCCCTGCACAAAGCGATGTTATTTGAGGGTCGACCTGCACATGCGGGGATTCCGGCGATCGAGGAGAACGAGGTTCCGCGTGTTCTTCGCGGAGTGTATGGACTGGGCTCGCGTGATTTTCGTCCGGAGGCGATTTTGGGGGCCTACGAGTTTGCCACGGGATCCTTGAAGCGACAGGATGGGACCGGGGTGGACGACGGGGTTTCGTTTTTTGTATTAGGTGTGGATCATCCGTTCGAGGTGAAATCAGCCGAGACTCCGTCGCTTCTGCCGGACCATGCGATCGCGGTTCGGCTTCACTCGATCGGCGGTTGGGGGATGATCACGACGGGCAAGAACCTCGGGGAGGTCATTGGTAAGTTCGGCGAGTATCTTGCGAAACGAGACAACGCGATTGACGAGAGGGGGCAGCTCAAGGAGGTGCTCCATGTCAGTGCGAATCCGAAGTATGGTTCGGAGAAGAAGGGAGCGCCGACGAATTACTTTTTGGTGGTGGCCCCGGAGCGCATACGGGTGAACTGCGATTTGCGCCATGTGGATGTGGTGCTGTGTTGCGATCCGAAGGCCTTTACCCACAGCAATCCGCTGGCCGGTCTGAAGGAGGGCGGCGCCTTCGTCTGGGAATCGTCGGAGACATCCGAAGATGCCTGGCAGCGTATTCCGCAGCATCTGCGCACCGAGATCATCGACAAAAAGATACGTGTTTATACGCTGCCGGGTTTTGAGATTGCGCGGAACGCGACCCCTCGCCCGGATCTTCAGCTTCGCATGCAGGGCAACGCCTTTCTCGGCGCCTTTTTCCGTGTGTCGCCCTTTCTCGAACAGAACGGTATCGACAAGGATCACTATCGCGAGGTGGTGCGGGGTCAATACGAGAAAAAGTTCGGTCGATTCGGCGAGGCGGTGGTCGAGGCCAACATGCATGTGATGACCGACGGGTTTGATCGTGTGAAGGAGGTGTCCCACGGTTCGATGGACGCCCCTGACACGTCCAGCATGCGCGGCCTGCCGCTTTTGCCCGGTACGCCGGGCGATAATGGGAATGGCGACGGATGGTGCGGAAGATGTTCGCCGTCGGTGGATCAGCCGGATCGCGTACCGCTGTTTCGAACGGAGACATTCGACAAGGAATTTCGCGCTGGTCTGGGCTATGACCAGCCGGCGTCTATGCTGGCCTCGGTCGGGGTGATGGCCTCGGCTACTGGTGCGACGTCTTCCAAGTACGTCGCCCGTAGGGAGACTCCGGTCTTTATCGCGGAGAATTGCACCCAGTGCATGGAGTGCATCGCCGCCTGTCCTGACACGGCGTTGCCCAACACGGCCCAGGACATTCGGACGGTTCTGGAGACCGCCACGCGCCGGTATGTCGTCGACGCGGACGAGCGTCGCAAGCTGGTGTCGGCGTTGCCTGATCTTGAGACCCGGATACGTGGGATCATGGTGGAATCCGTCAAGGCGAAGGAGCGTCGGCCGTTCAAGGATATCGTCCGGCAGGAGGTCGGCGCCTTGAAGGATGTCTCCGAGGCGGCGAAGGAGCAATTATTCTCTATTGTCGATATTCTTCCTCTGGCTTACTCTAAAACGAACGCGATCTTCTCGAATATTGAGAAGAAGAAACCCGGAAACGGCGGTCTCTTTGCCATTTTTGTCTCCGATCTCTGCAAGGGGTGCGCCGAATGCGTCACGGAATGCGGTGATCACCAGGCTTTGCGCATGGAGGATGACAGCGAGGCGCTGAACACGCGTTATGCATCGACACATGCCTTCTTTGATCTGTTGCCGGATACGAAGCAGGATTATCTGGGGCTTTATGACAATTCCAATCCGCAGGATTCGCGTGCGGCCACGTTGCGGAACCATCTGATGGTTCGGCGGAACTACGAGGCGCTCGTTTCCGGCGACGGCGCCTGTGCCGGATGTGGCGAGAAGAGCGTGCTTCGAGCACTGGCGACGGTCACCGAGTCCTACATGCGTCCGCTGTTTCATGCGAAGGCGGATCGGCTGCGAGCCTGGGCCGAGCGACTTGAAAAAGAGGGGATGGAACGACTTGCCAGTCTCGCCGAGCGTGATCGTGGTGAATACGATCGCTATCGGCGAACTGTCGCGCACACTGTCATGGGACTGGGCGGCGAAAACGATGAAGACACACGCGGGCGTATCGAGAAGTTCGGCGAACTGACCGATCGGCAAGTCGTCGAGGCCCTCGTCACGGTTCTGCGCCAGGATGCCTTCAATCACAAGGACTACCAGGCGATAGACGGTCGTCTTTCCAATGGGATGGCGGCGATGGCCATGGGGGCATCGACCGGCTGCAACACGGTTTATGGTTCCACTCCGCCGAACAATCCTCACCCCTATCCGTGGATGAACTCGCTGTTTCAGGATGGGGCGACGATTTCGTGGATCATCGGCGAGAGCTTTATCATGGATCATGCCCGGCGGTCGATCATACCCGAGCGGCTGACGGAGACCTTGCTGGAACGCGAAGCGCACGTGATCGACGAACACGAGGCCTTCGACTACACCCACTTTACCGACACGCTGATGACGGATCGAGAGATCGTTGAGTTGCCGAAGGTCTGGGCGATCGGCGGGGACGGGGCATTCGGCGACATCGGATTTCAGAATGTCTCCAAGGTGGTGCTTCAGAATCGTCCGAATGTGAAGATGTTGATGTTGGATACGCAGGTCTATTCAAACACGGGCGGTCAGAATTCGGATTCCTCCCCTTCACCGGGCGGATTCGACATGAATCAGCTTGGAGCCGCCACTCAGGGGAAGCTGGTCGAGAAGAAGGAGTTGGCATCCATCTTCACGACCGGTCACGGTTCTCCATTTGTGGCACAGGTCTCGATGGCGAATGCGGCGAAGCTGTACAAGTCGGTATTGGATGCGCTTGAGTATCGGGGCACGGCGTTTTTGCAGTGCTTCACCACGTGTCAGCCCGAGCATGGGGTGGGGGATGATATGGCCACCATTCAGGCGAAGCGCATTCGTGACTCGCGGGGGATGCCGGAGTTTGTTTTTAATCCGACCGGCGGCGAGACCTATGCGGAATCGTACGACCTGAAGGGGAATCCTTCGCCGAAGACGGACTGGTGGACGACGCAATTCAAGGAGAACCGAAAGAAATACAGCTTCACAGTGGCGCATTGGGCGGCGAGCGAGGCTCGGTTCCGCCGGCACTTCAAGCGCATCGACGAGGAGAAGTCGGCGGATCTGATCCATCTTGAGGACATGCTGGTGCGAATCACGCAGGATGATGTCGTTCATCGAAGGCATCTGAACCCGTCGCTTCGCTGTTTCGTGCCGGATTTCGGGGTGTATCTTGAGGCGGATGTGGGGGATGGCAAGGTTCGAACGATGTCGCTTTCGCGTCAGATGGTTTTGTTTTGCGTGGAACGGCGCAAGGCGTGGCGGTTGTTGCAGAGCAAGGCGGGTGTTGAGAATTCGGAATATCTGGCCCAGCGATCGCTGTTGAAGAAGGTCGATGCGGGTGAGATCGCGCTGGAGGACTTTCTCAAACGCACCGGTGAGTTGTATCAGCAGGAACTCTCGTCGAACTGACGATGGGGGGAAAACGTTGAAAAGTCAAAACGTCAAAAAGTCATAATTATAAGAAGAGGCTTGGAATCAGGGGTGGGTGATTGTGGTTTGATTGACATTGGGGGATTGGCACCTGCAAACTGAACTTGCCGGTGGTACCCGGTAGCAAGGAAGCGAGGGATCATATCAGTGGATCGTGAAGATATTATCTCGAGTGTCTGCCGGAGCGAATGCTTTCAGTCGGAGGCGGCCTGTCTGGATCGTGGCGGCTTTCCGATCGCGGAGCGGCCCGGTCTGTATAAACTGCTCGAAAATGAGAAGGTTCGCCTGATCTTTCCGACGACTGTTCGGGAAATCAGCGAGGGGGTGATCGTCGGTCTGGTGTGTCTGTTTGATCTTTCCGGGGAGGTCAATACCTATGCCCACCCGATTTTCGCCGGGCCGAATGTCAACGCGGCGCTCAAGAGCTTTTTTATTCCGGAGACACAGGCCAAGCCGCAACCGGGCGTCGCGGGTCACAAGGCCATCCTTCAATTCGTTTCCTGGAAGCAGGCTGCCTGGATGAAGTTTCTCAATGATGAGCTTGAGATGGGGACGCATGAGGCGTCTTCCATCTGGATCCGGAACTTCTGGAAGGCATTGGATCGTATGTATGGTGGGGGAAACCTGCTCGGTGGGGTGTAGTCCAATGTGCATCGCTATCATTGTTCGCGATAATGGGGCGGGCAGGGTGTCGCATGGTCTCGCGGGCGTTCAGGCTTCCTTCTCGGTCGCCTTCACCCCGCGGCTCTCCTTTGTCACACAATCGCGCATTCGTTTGCAGAACAACCATGTCACTATTTTTGACCGGGGCAACGGGGTTTCTGGGGCATTATCTGCTTGCGGAACTGCTGCGTCGCCCGAATCTGCGATGCCGTGTTCTTCTTCGACCGCCGTTGGCCGATAGCACACGGCGTCTGGCGACTTTGCTTGATGGGCTCGGTGTCAGTCTGTCGGCGCATATCGACTCGAATCGCATTATCCCTGTCGAAGGGGCCCTGCCGGATGGGCTCTCGGTCGATAGCCTGATCGGCGTGAGCATGGTTATCCATTCCGCGGGGAGCACGCTGTTTGATTCGGATTCCACCGGTGAACCCTCGCACACGAATGTTGCCGGCACGCAGGCACTGCTTGCTTCGGCCCGCGCAGCGGGTGTGACTCGATTTGTTCAGATCAGTACGGCCTATGTCTGCGGGGATCGTGTGGGTGTGATTCCGGAGACAGTGGCTGCGGACCCGCCGCCCTTTCGGAATGACTATGAACGCTCCAAGTGGCGGGCGGAGCAACTGGTGCGTGCATGGAGCGACGCGACTCATAGCGCCGTCATCTGTCGTCCCTCGATTCTCTTCGGCGATCGGAGCAACGGTCGAGCCACGACGATGAAGGGGCTGTACCTGATCGCCCGGGCGACCGAACTGCTCGGCCGGGCGGTGGCCGATGATCCCGATCTGGATCGGCAGCACATCCCGCTGCGGCTTTACGGAAAACGTGACGCCACGTCCAACGTCGTACCCGTCGACTGGGCCGCCGAGCAGATCGTCCGCATCGCCCTCGATTCCTCTTCGGGGCCGGTGCATCATATTACCAACCCGGATGCGCCGAGCCATGCGGAGATCAAGGCGTGGCTGGAGGGCTATTTCGATATTGGCGGTGGTCGATTTTGTGATGCGCCGTGGCCGTTGGAGAATCCCAATCATTACGAATCCTTGTTCTATTCGCTCGGGAACGTGGTTCATGATTATTTTCGTCATGGGCTGAGTTTTGAATCGCACTGTTCGGATGGTGCTCCTGAAGACGGGAGACTTGTTGATCGCGATCATTTTTTCGCGTGTTTGCGGTATGCTCAATCGACTCAATGGGGCCGTGGCGGAGTCGAAGCCCGCCGTCCGCAACAGCCGGCCGGTCGGATTGACCCGCGTTGGTACTTTGAAAAGTATCTGCCGTTTGCGGTGCCCCGCTCCGTGGTTGCCCGGGTGGAGGCGCTGACGGCGATCATCCGATTTGTGATCACCGATCTGGAATCGTGCGATTGGGTTTGCCGATTTGAACAGGGTCAGCTCGCCGCGGTTCATGGTCTGAGTGGCGGGCCGACAGCGGAATTTGAGTATCGGTTGTCTTATGACGAGTTCGAGTCGATCGTTGCGGCTCGAAGAAGTGTTCAGGAGGTATTCTTTCAGGGTCATGTCGAGATTCTCGGCAACGTTGAGCGGGCCTTGAAGATGGTTCCGATCGTGGGAGAATTCCTGAGGGAGTTTCCCGTTTGTTGAGTTATGAGTAGCCGGTAGCCAGAAGGAACGAGAGGGGATTCTCGTTGGAGCGGTCCAACGAGCTTGGCCCATGAACGCAGCCAAGGTGATCGGCATGCTTACCCGACCCAAGAGGCTGGGTCGTGTAAGCATG
>JBHHUV010000028.1:0-14031 GCA_046754005.1 Phycisphaerae bacterium
ACGGATTAAGCCGGACTGTGCTGCGCTAAGATCCCGCCTGAACTGTCATGGACCCTAGACGGCATGAATAACTCCCCTGAGCCGGCTTCAGCCGGGCTTTCATGAATCGATACCGGCAAAGGGGCGCCATCTCTTTCAATGGAAAGCGTGGGGAATAGGCGTGCCCAAACTGTCATGCACCCCGTTGCGGGAGTCGGGGTAGCGATACAACTAAGGAGGGCCAGGGGCATTTCGAAACCGGGACGTGATAGAATCTGCGGGCCCTACTCCCCCAATCGCAAATCACGCGCATCCAGCAGCGACTCAAACGCATAACCCGCCGCCGTAATGTTCTCCGACGCCCCCTGGTTTCGATCCACGACCGAAACAATCCGACGAACAACCGCCCCCGCCTCGGTCAGAACCCGCGCCCCCTCGATAATCTGCCCCCCACTGGTCGCAACATCCTCGACAAGCAATACCTGATCGCCGCGTTCCAACCGCCCCTCGAACAGTTTGGAAGTCCCGTAGTCCTTCCGAGCGTTCCGCACGATCAGAAAGGGCAGATCGGCCGCCAACGCCGCCGCCGCGGCCAGCGCCACGCCCCCCAGTTCCGCCCCGGCGATCCGTGTCGTTCCGGCGTCTGCCTTCTCGGCAAGACGCCGACCCAGTTCGCGCAGGATCTCCGGTTGCGTTTCAAATAGATACTTATCTATATAATAGCTCGACTTCACGCCCGAACGCAGCGTGAAATCGCCCTCCAAATAGGCCACTTCTCGAATCCCCTCCGCGAGTTCCCGTTTCGTCATACCCGTATCTCCGGTCGTCGTCGCGGCGTCGCGCGATGTCGGCGCTTCAGCGGCGACACAATCTCCTTCAGAAAGACGTCCACCTGCTCCGTCGCGAGCCCGACATAGGACTCCGGTCGAACGGCCGCGTCGATCCGAACCCCGTCAAAGGCCGGATCACCCCGCAGTCGATCCAACAGATCGTTCGAACCGCCCTTCTCCTTCACCTCCGCAGCGGCAGCCTGGGAATGTCGCCGCAGTCGCTCGTGCAGCCCCTGTCGATCCCCACCAGCGGCCGTCGCCGCCATCAGGATATCCTCCGTCGCCATGAACGGCAGTTCCGATTCGATCCGCGACCGGATCACCTTCGGATAAACAACCAACCCCTCCGCCACGCGCACCACGATCTGCAACATCCCGTCCGTCGCCAGAAACGTCTCGGGAATCAGCAGCCGCTTGTTGCTCGAATCATCCAGCGTCCGCTCCAGCCATTGCTCCGCCGCATTCTGAAAACCCGACTGAGCCAGCGAGATCACGAACCGCGCCAGACCGGTCGCCCGCTCACACAACATCGGGTTGCGCTTGTACGCCATCGCCGAACTGCCCACCTGCGACGCCTCTAACGGTTCCTCGATCTCCTTCAGGTTGGCCAGTAGACGCACGTCATTGGCAAACTTGTGAACCCCGGCCGCAATATTGGCCAGCGCCGCGACAACCTGCGCATCCACCTTGCGCGAATAGGTCTGGCCGGTCACCGGCTCGCACTGTTTGAAACCCAGCTTCCGCGAGATGCGCTTCTCGAGGGCTCGAACCTTCGCCGCGTTGCCGTCAAACAGCTTCAGAAAGCTCGCCTGCGTGCCCGTCGCGCCACGGATGCCACGAAATCGAAGCCGCGCCAGGCGTTCGTCGATCTCCTCCAGATCCCGCACGAAGTCCCAGCACCACAGCGTCGCCCGCTTACCCACCGTCGTCAGTTGGGCCGGTTGATAGTGGGTGAAACTCAGACAGGGCAGGCGGCGATACTGCCGAGCCCGCGCGGCCAGTGCATCCACAATCGTGATCAGCCATTGCCGGACGATCGTGAGTGCCTCGCGCATCAGAATCAAATCCGCGTTGTCGACCACATCCATACTCGTCGCGCCAAGATGGAGAATCCCCCGAGCCGCCGGCGCCCGGTCGGCATAGGCATGCAGATGAGCCATCACGTCATGGCGCAGCCTTTTCTCATGACGAGCCGCGGCCGCATGGTCGATGTCATCCAAGCCACCGCGTAGCGCGCGAATCTGTCGCTGCGTGATCGGCAGCCCCAGTTCGTGCTCGGCCTCGGCGAGTGCCAGCCAGATCCTGCGCCAGGTCCGCGCACGGTGCATCGGCGAGAACAGCGCGGACATCTCCCGCGAGGCATTCCGATCGGCGAGCGGACTCTGATAGGATTCAACCGTGGTAGCGCGTGATGATTGGCGTTTCGTCCGGCCCATGGCGATCAGGAACCCGTCAGTTTCAGCAATCGTTGAAGATAGTCCGCGTATTTCGATTCGAATGTATGAAGGTCTTCGGTAATGTAAACGCGAAAGATCGCGACGCCCCGGCTCAGTTGACCTTCGGTGTAGGCTGAAATATAGTCATTTATCTTTCTTCGCATGACGTCGCTGCCCAGCTCTCTGAGCAACTTGCGAAATCCGGCGCGGTAGGGTTCACCTTCAGAATCGTCCAGCAGATAGAGTACCAGCGACCACCACTGCGCATAGGTATATTGAACCTGCCGAGACTGCAGGTGTATCACAACCCCTGCATTCGTTGACAAGACTTCGGAGAGCGGAAACAGCGCGTCCGTCGCAATCAACTCACGCAGCGCAGGTCGACGCAGGGCGTTCTGCGCATGGTTGAACACGGGCCGCTCATCCACAAGGTCGAACGCCTCGAAATAACAGGCCAGCCCCTCGTTGATCCAGGCCGGTATCCGATGGCGCCCCGTCACTTCGAGATATTGGTGCAACCCTTCATGCGCCAGCGTGGACAAGGTGCTCGCCCGGCGGCTGTATTGGGAGACGGTCACGCCACGCGTCGAGTAGCCGCCCCGGCGGATGTGTTTGTAGGTCGCGGCCCGGACGGGAGCGAACTCCTCGGTGAATCGCACCCACTCCCGCCGATTCTTGAACAGATACGTTTTCATCAGCCCATCGGACTTCGGTTGCCCGGGCAGAAGTCTCGAATAGGCATCGTAGCAGGTCTCCAGAAAGCCCGGCAACGCGAAGATGAACGGCGCACGGGTATAGGTGCTGTGGATCACATAGTGTTCAGAACTCAGCACGTAGCCCCGCACACCGCGGTAGTGCCAGTCCTTCGTGCTGAAATAGATCGGATCGGGCTCATGTTGCCAGGCACATCCCGTCAGGACGACCCCTGAAATCGCCAGGAGCCAGCCCATCCATACCCCCCCCCACCGGCCTCCGACCACCCGACATTCCACCCGCTGCGACATGAAAGACTATGCTAGGCCCCCCCGGTTCACTCCGCAATCAGCAGCCCCGCAGTGGGCTCCGCCCACCATTTTTCTTCAAGCAGTGCGGCAGGGTGGCACTGTCAAGGCATGATCCCCAAGGATCATGCCTTGGCAGTGGAATCCAATAGGATGTCTCATCAGACCCATCTGTTGATCATATGCCGGGTAACAAGTCTCCCACTGCTTCGAGCAGTGCGATTTTTGTTCACCACCGACTTCAGTCGCCGGTGAACACGATTCCCCCACAGGACTCGATCGACGACGGCAGGCCGATTGTCTATCATGCTCGACCGACAGCAGAGCCGCGACCGTAAGGGAGCGGTCATCCTACGAATCCCCTCCGCTTCCTGACGGGAGCGGCGCTAAAAGGAGAAACCATGGCCGACATTGAAAAAGTAATCATCATCGGATCGGGCCCCGCCGGCTGGACGGCCGCGATTTACGCCGCAAGGGCCAATCTCCAGCCCCTCATTTTCGCAGGTCGCGCCAAGTCGGTCCCCACCCTCGAACTCCCCGGCGGCCAACTCATGCTCACGACCGACGTGGAAAACTACCCCGGCTTTCCCGAGGGTGTGACCGGCCCGAAGATGATGGCCTACTTCGCCCAACAGGCCGCCCGCTTCGGCACCCGAATCGTTTCCGACGACGGATTGACGACGGACGTGCCGAAACCCGACGACGGCCCCTCGCCGAAGTTTCACGATTGTAAGTCCGTCGATCTCTCGGCCCGCCCCTTCAAAGTCGTCGGTGAGGACGATACCGTCTATCAGGCCCATTCTCTCATCATCGCCACCGGGGCGACGGCCAACTGGCTCAACCTGGAAAACGAACAGCGGCTCGCCAGATCCGGCGGTGGCGTCAGCGCCTGTGCCGTCTGCGACGGGGCCATGCCCATCTTCCGAAACAAGGAACTCGCCGTCGTCGGCGGCGGCGATTCGGCCGTCGAGGAGGCCACCTATCTCACGAAATTCGCCAGCAAGGTCTACATGATCCACCGACGCGACCAACTCCGGGCAAGCAAGATCATGGCCCAACGGGCAGCCGACAATTCCAAGATCGAAATTCTGTGGAACAAGACCGTCGTAGACGTACTCGGCGAACAGACCATCACCGGCATCCTCCTCAAGGACACCCAGACCGGCGAGCAGAGCGAGCTTCCCGTAAGCGGTCTCTTCATGGCCATCGGCCACACGCCATCGACGAAGTTCCTCAACGGCCAACTCGAACTGGACGAGAAACGCTACATCAAGCTAAGTGATGCCTGGCGCTCAACGACCAGCGTAGAAGGCGTCTTCGCCGCCGGCGACGTCGTCGATAGCACCTATCGCCAGGCCATCACCGCCGCGGGCATGGGCTGCAAGGCAGCCCTCGACGCCGAACGCTGGCTCGCCAACCAGAACATTGAATAACGACTCCTGTAGCACGGTTCGGTAGTCGGTGTGCCACTGCTTAAAGCAGTGCGGCTGGGTGGCATGCCCAAGCAAATAGGATGGGTCATCTGACCCATCTGCTGATGCGCCGACTAACCGGCTGGCATGCCTAAGCATTGAGGACGACAAAATCGGAAGTCCGATTAAGGGCATGGCGTACACTGCACAAGCGAGTCTCGTAGGGTGGGCAATGCCCACCATCCACCTACCCATGACAAAATCCGCACATTCTCATGCCGGCTTCAGCCGGGCTTCCGCAATTCGATCCCGGCGCGACCACCAACCCGCAACTGCACAACCCCCGGTTCCGGCGCCGCCTGATCCGTCTTGACAAACACATCATCGTATTGCCCCTCAAGATAATCACGCCGAGGCCCCGACTGAATAGGGTCCCAAGGCAGCACCTCCGCATACCCACGCTCACGATGGGCGTACCAGTCCGGATCGATCCCCTCCGCGTCGAAGGCTCGCTGCCAAAGCCCGAAATCAAAACACTCGTCCCACCCATCAAACCGGGCACCCAGCCGATACGCCCGCTCCACAACCCCGCACAACCGGCGATCCCCCCGCGACAGAACCCCCTCAAGGATCGAACGCTGCGGATCATGCGTCCGAACGCGAACAGACTTCCCCTGCCCCCCACGCGAACAATCCGCCAGAATCCGCCGAGCCTCCTCAAAATAGTCAACCCGCCGCTGAGCCGCCCACTGAAACGGCGTATAGGGCTTCGGCACCAGCCACCCCACGCTCGCATTCACCTGCGCCGGTCCCTTGCCCATCCGACGCCGTACCTCGGACATCTCCCGCGAAAGCTCATAAATCCCCCGAATATCGTCTTCCGTCTCACCGGGGAAGCCCACCATGAAATACGTCTTGATCCGCCGCCAGCCCGCCTTGTAAACCTCCGCCAAACCATCCATCAGGTTTCCGTCGGTCACCTTCTTCCGAATCGCCGCCCGCATCCGATCCCGAGCCGCCTCAACCGCGATCGTCAGCCCGCTCTTCCGAACACTATTGGCCATCCAAGGAATATTCTGAAGCATCTTGTCCACCCGCAGCGACGGCATCGAAATGTTCACCCGCTGATCCGCGAATCGCGCGTTCACCCGCGCCGCCAACTCCTTCAAATGTGGATAATCCGCCGTGGAAAGGCTCAACAACCCCAACTCATCATGACCCGTCGCGGCGTACTGTTGTTCGGCTATCTCCAAAATCCGCTCAACCGACCGCACCCCCACCGGTCGCTTCGTATAGCCCGCATGGCAAAACCGGCACCGCTGCGGGCAACCGCGCATCACCTCGATCGCCATCCGGTCATGCACCACCTCCACATAGGGCACAATCGGCCGAACCGGAAACGGAGAATGCTCAAAGTCGCCGGTCTGGCAACGCTCGATCCGATCCGGAAGCCCGGAAATCCTCGGGCGAACGGCCTCAATCGTGCCATCCGCCAGATAACTCACATCGTAGAGTGACGGCGCATAGATCCACGGAAACGCCTTGGCCATGATCTCGATCATCTCGCGTCGCCGGACGCCCTCGGTTTTGAGCCGTTTGTATAGATCCAGAATCGCCGCCATAGAATCCTCACCATCCCCGATCACGACAAGGTCGATGAAGTCGGCGACCGGCTCCGGATTATCTGCCTGCGGACCGCCGGCGATCACCAACGGATGCGAGTCGTCCCGCTCGCGAGAGCGCAGTGGGATGCCCGCCAGATCCTGCATCGCCAGCAGATTCGTAAAACCCAGTTCGTATTGAAGGGAGAACGCGAGAATATCAGCGTCGGCAACGGGCTGCCGCGTGTCCCAGGTAAACAGGGAAAGCCGTTCCCGCCGCAGGATCGCCTCGGCGTCGGTCCACGGCATATAGGTCCGCTCCGCACAGACCCCCGGCGTATGGTTGCAAAGCCAATAGATAATCTGACAGCCAAGATGCGACATGCCGATCGTGTAGGCATCCGGAAAGGCCACAACCACACGAACATCAGACCGCTCCCAGTCCCCATCGGCGACAAGCTGGTTAATCTCACGACCGATATACTGCCCCGGTCGAACAACAAAAGGCAGCAACCGCTCGCTGATTGATTCCGAAAGTAAACGAACCACCCGCAACTCCCAAGTAGTGTGGGCACTGCCCACCATTCAACTGAAATCTGGGTTTTGAGTTTTGAAATCTCAAATCCCCAGCCCCTGATCCCTGATCCCCGCCTTTTATTCTTCTTTTCACGTTTCTGTTTTTATTTCGACTTTTCGACGTTTCGACGGTTCCACGTTTCTGAAGAAGGAACACGGAGCAAGACTACTGGGCGTAAAGAAGGCAGGAAAGGAATGGATTGAAACCTGCGTAAAAAAGGGGGCACCCCCATGTTGAATTTCCGGCTTTTTCCGTCTTTTTCCACTTTAATTTGTTTTTTCACCCTTCGTTCACCAGTCGGAGCCACGTAGGATGACCCTTCAAGCTCCCAGCCGGGCATTTCGTTGTTTGCCCCCGACTTCAGTCGGGGGTGGACGCCATCCACAACAACGCCTCAGCCGGCTTCAGCCGGACTTTCATAACTCAATCACGGAGAGACGATTCCAACAGCCCCATTCACGGTGCTTCCCCGCGCAGCGGGCCTTCGGCCGACCGTTTACGGCCGGTGAGGCACGCACCCAATCGAATCTCAGCCCGTTTCAACGGGCTTCCCCCGAACACCCCGGAGCAATGCGTAGGATGACTCAATGCTTGGGTATGCCACCCTGCCGGCGGGGGGTGTTACAGCTCGAGCTTCTTTGCCTTTTCGACCGCTTCTTCGACGGTTCCGACGTACATGAATGCCTGCTCGGGCAGGGGGTCGTGCTTGCCGTCGCAGATCTCTTCGAAGCTGCGGATGGTGTCTTCCAGATGGGTATAGTTGCCGGGAAATCCGGTGAACTGTTCGGCGACATAGAAGGGCTGGCTGAGGAACCGCTCGATCTTTCGCGCGCGGGAGACGATCATCTTGTCCTCCTCGCTGAGTTCCTCGACGCCGAGGATCGCGATGATGTCCTGCAAATCGCGGTAGCGCTGGAGAATCTTCTGGACACGCTGGGCACAATCGTAGTGGCGATCGCCGACGTACTGCCGGTCGAGGATGCGGCTGGACGAGGCGAGCGGATCGATCGCGGGGTAGATGCCCTTTTCGGTGATGCTGCGGGCGAGGACGATGAAGGCGTCGAGGTGAGTGAAGGCCGTGGCGGGGGCCGGGTCGGTCAGGTCGTCGGCGGGGACATAGACCGCCTGGACGCTCGTGACGGCGCCCTTCGAGGTGGAGGTGATGCGCTCCTGAAGCTCGCCCATCTCGGTGCCGAGGGTCGGCTGATAGCCCACGGCACTGGGCATCCGTCCGAGCAGCGCCGAGACCTCTGAACCCGCCTGGCTGAAGCGGAAGATGTTGTCGATGAACAGCATGGTGTCGGCGCCGGATTCGTCCCGGAAATATTCCGCCATCGTCAGACCACTCAGGGCCACCCGCAGGCGCGCGCCCGGCGGCTCGTTCATCTGTCCGAAGACCATGGCGGTGTGCTCGATGACCTTTTTCGTCTTTCCCTCGGAGTCCTTGAACTCTGCCTCCTGCATCTCGAGCCAGAGGTCGTTGCCCTCGCGCGTCCGCTCGCCGACACCGGCGAAGACGGAGTAGCCGCTGTGCTCTCGGGCGATTCGGGCGATCATCTCCTGGATGATGACCGTTTTGCCCAGACCCGCCCCGCCGAAGAGACCGGTCTTGCCGCCGCGTACGAAGGGGGCGAGGAGATCGACGACCTTGATGCCGGTGACGAGTTGCTCGGTCTTGGGGGTCAACTGATGAAACTCGGGCGGCTCGCAATGGATCGGCCTTCGATCCTGTGCTTCGACCGTGCCACGACCGTCGATCGGCTCGCCGATCAGGTTGAACACGCGTCCGAGGACTCCGTGTCCGACGGGGACGGTGACGGGGGAACCGGTGTCGACGATGTCGATACCTCGCTGAAGGCCGTCCGTGCTTCCGAGGGCGACTGCACGAATGCGACCGCCACCGAGGTGGCTGGCGACTTCGCAGTTGAGCACCTCGGTCACCATTTTTGTGCCGACCGCGCGTTCGACATTGACGGTCAGTGCGTTGTAGAGCGACGGGAGCTTGCTTTCGGGGAACTCCGCGTCCAGTGTTGAGCCGATTACCTGTGTGACTTTGCCGATATTACGATTATCACTAATCATTCGAATCCTTCTTTCATCGAAGTGTGAATAGCGTATTTCGCTATTCGCCATTCGCTATTACTTCAACGCTTCCGCGCCGCCTACGATGTCGAGCAATTCCATGGTGATCTGGGATTGTCGGGCGCGGTTGTATTGCCGTGTAAGTGTCTTGATCATGTCGCCGGCGGCGTCGGTTGCGGCCTTCATCGCCACCATCCGCGCGACTTGCTCGCTGACCGCCATGTCGGTAAAGGCCTGGAACAGGCGAACCTTGACCGTCTGGGGCAGGAGGGTCTTGAGCAGTTCTTCCGGTTCGGGTGAAAAGTCGTACTGAACCGATGCCGATGCCTTTGGGGCAGGCCCGGCTGAATCGGTTTTCTCGCCTTTGTCCGTCGACAACGGGAGCAGGCGCATCACGTGCGACACCTGCCGGCCGGTCGAGATGAATTTCATATAGACGACGTGAACCTGTCCGATCTCGCCCGCCTCGTAGCGGTTGATGAAGTCGGTCGCGATCGGCTCGACCTGCTCGAAGCGGGGCTGCTCGCCGATTTCGGTTGTTGACCAGCTCACTTGGCGGCCGAGGAATCGAAAATAGGTGATGCCCTTTTTCCCGACAACGTGGAGTGCTTTTTCTCGATCGCCGGGGCGGTCGAGAAAATCGATCGCTTTGCGGAGGAGGTTGGTATTGTATCCGCCGCAGTATCCGCGGTTGGATGTCAATACGAGCACGATGTCCTTCGTCGCGTCGTGGTTCGGGCGCATCAGCGGATGATCGACCTGGCCTTGTGCCGCCTGTGACAACTCCTCGACGAGCTGTGTGATCTTTTGCGTGTAGGGCTTCGTCGCCGTCGCGCGGTTGAAGGCTGCCTGAAAGCGCGCGGTCGAGATCAACTGCATCGTCTTGGTGATCTTGCGGATATTGGTCACCGCCTTGCGACGCTTGACGATATGTCGGGCCTTGGCCATGAGTGACTTTCTCTAACTTCCCCGCGGCGCCACACGACGCCGAAACTCGGTGATTGTTCTATGCGGTCCCTGCCGCAATGTCTTCCTGTCTTCGTACAGGCTGCCCAGTTGATCGGATAAGGCCCGGGCTGATACGCCGCGCCGTCCATCGAACACCGTGTCGATCTCGACCCACAACAATCGATCTTCCGGCAGATGGGATGCAAATTCCGCCCAGTTTGCGAGCACCCCTTCGGCCGGAGAGATGAGCACCGTCGCCTCCGGCGGCATCTTCGCGACGACCGGGAGCATGTAGCCTCGCTTCGGCTGATCGAACAGCACACATTCGGCTGCGCGAATGGACGCGACCAGACGGCGATCCGGCTGGTGGGTCCCGATCTGCCAGATTCCAATTCCATGGGTCAGGGTGGCGACGCTCAGTAACACGCAGGCCAGGCGTCGACGCCTGTCGGCTTCCACGCTTTCGGCCGCAGTTCGCATCAGTATGACCAACGGGCACAAGGCAAGCGGCAACACGTACTTGCCGGTGACCGCATGCGCCGGAATCCCGCCCTTTGCCAGCCAGGCCGTCCAGGCGATGAGCCAGAGTAAGCCCGATCCGAACAGGATCCGATCCACGCGGGGTCGTCTTAGAATGATCCACCCGCAGACCGCCCATACTCCGACCAACGCAATGGCGTTTGCATGACTTGCCTGCCAGTGTGTCGGCAGCGAGCACCAGGCAGTGCCCGCGCCGTGGAGCACTTCCCATGTCGCAGTCAGCATGGGCCGCACTGCCAGCGGTTGCATCTTCGTGGCCGCGAGCTGGGTGAGCCGCTCCCAATAGAGAATCGCCAAGGGGAGCAGCAGGACGAGTGCGCCCAAGATGGACCCAGCCAACGCGCGACGGGCGCGCGGCGGTGATTTTCGTAACAGCAGAAGCGCGGCTATCAGGCACAAGCCGATCCACAATGCGGTTCCCCAGTGGGTCCAGAGCAGGATGGCCGGGGCGAGGCTCAAAAGAATCACGTTTGATCGCAGTGATGCGCGCCGCTCCGCGAACGAGATTATTGCGGCAAAACTCAGAATCGTCCCTAGAAAGACGAAGGCATAGTGCCGCAACTCCACCGCCAGGTTGATCCAAGGGGGTGGAATCGTGAGGAGCAGAAAACCCAGCAGGCGCAATCCGATTGGCGCGCCGGGCCAGATCAGGCGGTCGGCGATGAGTGCTCCGGCCATCAGCGCGGCCGATCCCAGCAACCGCAGGGCCATCCGCGAATGGAGCCCCGCCCGTTGAAGGAGATGCAACGTCGCGAAGTAGAGCGGTGGGTGCTTGTCGTGCCGGGCGAGTGATGCCCGGACGTCGGCGAGATGGGTGTCGCCGGTGGGCCGGAGGAGATCCCGAACATCCCGTGCGGGCATGACCTGCGGGGTGCCGAGTCG
Organism: Phycisphaerae bacterium; assembly: GCA_046754005.1. Lineage (GTDB taxonomy): Bacteria > Planctomycetota > Phycisphaerae > UBA1845 > UTPLA1 > CAYXGR01. Next base: position 11,289 of record JBHHUV010000028.1, read on the forward strand.
TTCGTAGTAGCGATCGATTCGGGGTGACTTGCCCGCCGCCGCCAGCAGGGAGATCGCCTCGTCGTGGCCGAGCAGTGCGTCGCCGCGCCGGGCGGCCGTCCACGCATGCAGGCAACCCACGAGGACGACCGTGGCGATGGCTGTCAGGATCGTCGGCCTGTTTATCGTGGATGCACGAGATCGATCCGAAATGGTTCAGATCCTCCTTGATCCGGCGTGCGGGGCGGAGCTGTGGCACTTCCCCGCTGCCGAATGGCAGACTTGAAGGGCATCCTAACCTCCATGAAGGTCCACGGCACAGGTCGTGATTCGACCGTGGGGGTGCCGAGGTTCCCCGGGTATCAGGCTGCACACCAGGATCAAGACGCGTCTGATTCATCAACCTGCTACTTCCCCTTGCTGAAGCGCTCCTTGAAGGTCTTGATCGCGTCCATCCACTGTTGATCGAGCTCGTCGTCGATCTGTTGTTTTTCGACGAGTGCGTTGCGCAGTTCCGGCACCTCGTCTCGGAAATACTTGATCAAACCATCCTCGAAGGTGACTACCTGTGAAATCGGGAGATCGTCCAGAAAACCCTTCGCTCCGGCGAAGATACTGATGATCTGATCGATGACGTGGAACGGGCCGTACTGACCTTGCTTGAGCAACTCGACCATTCGGGCACCGCGATCGAGCTGCCGCTGGCTGGCGGCGTCGAGATCGGTGCCGAGCTGGGCGAAGGCCTCCAGTTCGCGGAAGGACGCCAGGTCCAGCCGAAGCGAGCCGGCGATCTTCTTCATGGCCTTGATCTGGGCGTTTCCGCCGACGCGACTGACGCTGATGCCCACGTTGATGGCGGGCCGGATGCCCGCGAAAAACAGATCGGGCTCGAGATAAATCTGTCCGTCGGTGATGGAGATTACGTTTGTCGGGATGTAGGCCGAGACCTCGCCTTCGAGGGTTTCGATCACGGGCAGGGCCGTGAGTGAACCGCCGGAGGTGGGATCGGTCACGACTTCGTGCTTGGGATGCTGAGCGAGATCCTGCTCGGCTTCGTGTTTTCCCGGGACGCCGACGTATGTCTGATTGTTGACCCCGTCTTCCTTGTAGGGTTCACCGGCCGGGACGATCGCGTGGCGCTCCGCCAGCTTGGCCGAGCGTTCCAACAGACGACTGTGAAGATAAAATACGTCGCCGGGGTAGGCCTCGCGGCCCGGGGGGCGGCGAAGCAACAGCGAAAGCTGACGATAAGACTGGGCCTGCTTCGACAAGTCGTCGTAGACGCACAGGGTGTGGCGGCCCTCGGTGTACATGAAGTATTCCGCCATGGCGCAGCCAGAGTAGGGGGCGATGTATTGCAGCGGAGCCGGATCGCTGCTCGCCGCCGAGACCACGATCGTGTAGTCCATCGCCCCGTGCTCGCGCAGCGTCTCCACCACGCCCGCCACGGTTGATTCCTTCTGGCCGATGGCGATGTAGACGCAGATGACGCCCGTCTCTTTCTGGTTGATGATCGTGTCCAGCGCGACGGCCGTCTTGCCCGTTTTTCTATCGCCGATGATCAGCTCGCGCTGGCCCCGGCCGATGGGGATCATGCTGTCGATCGCCTTGATGCCCGTCTGGAGCGGCTGGGTCACCGGCTGGCGCTCGGCGATGCCCGGCGCGCGGTATTCGAGCGGCCAGCGATGATCGCTGGAGATCGCCCCCTTGCCGTCGAGGGGCCGGCCGAGGGGATCGACCACCCGGCCGATCATCGCCTCGCCGACGGGCACGCTGAGCAGATTGCCCGTCGCCTTGACGGTATCGCCCTCTTTCACGCCCAGGTAGTCGCCCAAGACGACCGCGCCGACCGAGTTTTCCTCCAGGTTCATCACCTGGCCGATGGCGCCGTTTTCGTACTCGATCATCTCGCCGGCCTTGGCGTTTCCGAGGCCGTAGATCTGCGTCACCCCGTCGCCGACCGCGATGACGCGGCCGACCTCGGCGCTTTCCAGTTGCCCCTCGTACTGGGCGATTTCCTGCTTGATGACCGACGTGATCTCATCGACCTGAATCTTCATCCATTTATCCTTCCAACACGAATCGCGACGCCGCATCGCGCAAATTTCTCTCGGCCGATTCCAGCAATCCGGCGCGCATGTCTCGAAGCCGTCGGCGGATCGTCATGTCGTACAGGCGATCGCCCACGTGAATCATCATCCCACCCAACAGACTCGGTTCGACCGTCTCCACCAGGATCGCCTCGGTGTCGTGGAGGCGCTTCACTTCGTCTCGAATCTTCTCTCGCTGGGCGTCATCCAGCGGAATCGCCGTCGTCACAAACACCTCGCCCCGCCCCCGCTGTTCGTCCAGCTTGTGCCTATAGGCATCGCATACCTGGGGCAGAATCATCGATCGACGCTTGTCGTTCATGACCAGCATCAGGTTGAGGACCATCGGGCTGGCTCGGCCTGAACCGAAGACACGCCGGATGCTCTCCCGCCGGGCGTCGTCGTCGATCGCCACCGAGCTCATCATCGACGCGAACGCGGGCTCCGCCCGCCACAACCGCTTGAGTTCACTCAGCTCCTCGGCGATCGCATCCGCTTGTCCGGCCTCGCCGGCCAGTTGCAGCAGGCTCTCCGCATAGACCGACGCGGCCGCATGTGATTGATCAAAGTCCGATGCCATATGCTCGTCTCTCGTAATATGAGCGTGCGCGACTTCGGGGCACGTGGGTGTTCTCAAGGCCGCACGGGGATTCAGACTTCCTATTCGGTCGTCT
>JBHHUV010000029.1:0-13775 GCA_046754005.1 Phycisphaerae bacterium
CCGGCGACCTTGAAGTCCATGTCGCCGAAGTGATCCTCCTCGCCGAGGATGTCGGTGATGAGCTTGTAATGACCTTCGTCGTCGTGAACCATGCCGATGCTGATTCCGGCGACGGGGTGCCGGATGGGAACGCCCGCGTCCATCAGGGCGAGGGTTCCGCCACAGACCGACGCCATCGAGCTGGACCCATTCGATTCCAATATCTCGCTGACCAGACGAATGGTGTAGGGAAACTTGTCGGGCGAGGGGAGCACGGCCAACAACGCGCGCTCGGCCAGGTTTCCGTGGCCGATTTCTCGACGGCTGACCGCCCCGATCCGCCGAACTTCACCGGTGCAGAAGGGTGGAAAGTTGTAGTGAAGGATGAATTTCTTGTTGTATTCCTCGACGAGATCATCGATGAACTGCTCGTCGCGCTTGGTTCCGAGGGTGACGGCGACCAGCCCCTGTGTCTGGCCGCGCGTGAACAGGGCCGACCCATGGGTCCGCGGGACGATGCCCACTTCGGAGGTGATGTCGCGAATGTCCTTCGGAGCCCGGCCATCCGATCGCCGATCGGTCTGCATGACGGTGTTCTGGAACAGATGCTCCTGGGCCTTATCCAGCTCATCGGCGACATCGACACGTGTATAGGGTAAATCCTCCGCATCCTCGGGAAGCAGCTCGGCGGTGATCTTCTTCTCGATTTCCTTGATCGCGTTGTATCGATCCTCCTTGGTCTCCTGAAAGCGCGCACCCTTGAGGTCGTAGCGTTCGCACAGTTCGCGAACCCTGCCCGGGAGCGAGGCGTCGCGCGGAGGCGTCGGATCGATCTTCTCAACTCCCACCTTTTGCCCCAGCTCTGCTATCAACGCGACGATTTTTTTGCTCTCCTCGTACCCGAAGGCGATGGCATCGGCCATGACATCCTCGGTGACTTCGAGGGCCGAGGCTTCAATCATGTTGACGGCATCGGCATGGGAAGCGATGACCACCTCCAGATCGCTCGCGGCACGCTGTTCCATGGTGGGATTGACAACGAGTTGCTTCTCAACCCGGCCGACGCGCACCGCAGCCGTCGGACCCTGGAAGGGCAGCGGACTGACCGTCAAAGCGGCCGAAGCGCCGATCATGCAGAGGATATCCGGATCGTTCTCCTGATCCGAAGAGAGAACCATGCACTGGATTTGAACTTCGTTCTTGTAGCCTTCGGGAAAGAGCGGCCGGATCGGTCGGTCGGTCAGCCGCATGGTGAGGATTTCCTTGCCACTGGGCCGGGCCTCGCGCTTAAAAAAGCCGCCGGGAAACTTGCCGGCGGCATACATCTTCTCGCGATAGTCCACCTGGAGCGGGAAGAAATCGATCCCCTCACGGGGGGTTCCGGTGACGACCGTGCAGAGCACGACCGTCTCGCCATACGTCACCACGACAGCGCCTGCCGCCTGCTTTGCCAGCTTGCCGGTTTCTATCTTGAGCGTTCGGCCGCCAATCTCCGTCTCGACACAGTGAATCGCCATCTTGTTGTGTACCCTGCTTTCGTTTGTTATCCTACCTAAGTCTAAATCGAACCGTTTCGATCGTCTTGTTTATCGATATCTTCCCGATGCTGCGCTGTTAAACCCTCCGCGCACTCGTTCCCGGACGAGGTGTGAAAAGGCCAAACAGAAACACTCTTATGAAGAGAGGGCGAACAGGCCCGGCGGACTGGCTGTTTACTTTCGCAAACCCAGACTTTCAATAGTCTTTTGATACCGTTCTCGATCAGTCCGGGTCAGGTATTTCAACAGGCTGGAGCGCGCCCCAACCATTTTCAAGAGTCCACGCCGCGATGCGTGATCCTTTTTGTGGGTGTTCAAGTGCTCGGTCAACTGCTGGATTCGCTTCGTCAGCAGTGCCACCTGCACCTCGGATGAGCCCGTGTCTTGATCGTGACGCCGATATTGCGACACCGTCTCCTGTTTCTGATCCGCCGTCAAAGCCATGCCGTTACGCACTCCTTACGATTCCGTCGAACGCCCGACGCAACCCCCTTGCCGCGCTTCAATAAGCATTCCGGGGCTCGCCTGATCGATGTCAAGTCCCGTCAGCCTATACGAGATTGGCATGAGTCGCAAGAGGACTCCCATCTACGGGCACGGAATGTGACCGGATGGCGTCGGAGAAGGCAGGGAATAGTCATTCATCGGGGGACGACATTATCGACGACATTCGCGTAAGCTATTTCCTGGCAAAACGTTACTCGCCCATCGGATCCTGATACTCTCGACCCAGGATGGAACTGGCTGTCTCAATCAGGCGTTCGTTGCTGAAGGGTTTGTTCACATAGTCATGGACGCCCAGCGATCGCGCATAGGCCTCATGCCGTTTCCCTTCGTTGGCGGTAATCATGATGAATCGGGGGGCTTTTTCGCCGGCCGGGAACTTCGATTTCAGCGTCTCGATTACCAGAAATCCGCTCTTTTTGGGCATCATCATGTCCAGAATCAGCAGATCGGGCTTGAGCCGAAGGGCCATGTCGACGGCCTTGTTGCCATCGTTCGCGGTCGAAACCTTCGCTCCGCAGGTTTCGAACGCCAGGCGTACCGTATTCAACACATCATGATCGTCGTCGGCCACGAGGACCGAAACCCCTTCAAAATCCGCCGGCATCGTCGTTTCTCCGGGTCAAGCTACTATTCGATTCACACCAGAAATCCCAATGTTATGTGAGATCATATGACACCAGCCGTCGATGGGCAAGCGGAACCGATCGCATGTGATTGAAATCAGTCATACGCCACGGCGGGTATCCAGTATAATCTCGCCATGTCCTGCCAGCCTTGGAACCGTCGATTCCTCACTTTACAACCAGCCGGAAAGCCGCGCTTCCCGGTCCACTCACGGAATATGACAGGGAAGTTTCTGGTCTTGCAGGGGGTACTGATCCCCTTGATCTGCGGATGCCCGGTCTCCCAATCCCTGCCCGGTCACGCCCCGGTTCTGAACCCGACCGAGAGGAAAACAGGCTGTCCCTATCTGCTGTATGTTCCCAGCACCTTCACCGGCGACCATCCCTATCCCCTTGTCATCGCCTGCCACGGCACCTGGCCCTATGACACGGCCCGGACCCAGATGGGCGAATGGGCCAAGTTTGCCGAGTATGAGGGGATCATCGTCGCCGCGCCCAAGCTGGTATCCTGCAAGGGTGATTTTCCGCCGCACCCCAAGCGTCAGATCGAACTCCAGAACGACGACGAACTGAGCATTCTGGCGATCGTCGAGGAACTCAAGCAGCGTTACAACATCATCGATTCCCAGGTCTTTCTGACCGGCTGGTCCGCCGGGGCTTACCCGATCCTGCATACGGGCCTGAAACACCCGGACATCTTCCGGGCACTCTTCATCCGCCAAGGCACCTTCGACGAGCGGTTCATGGACATCCCGGACAGCCGGATCGACAAGTGGCAACAGATCCGGGTGGTCTACGGTAAGTCCGACTTCCTTCGGGATCAGACCGTGGCCTGTATCCGCTGGCTGGAAGACCGGGGCTTGTTCGTTTCGCGAGAGGAGATCCCCGGCATTCATCGCCGGATCGACCCTCGTCACACCTGGACCTTTTTCAAGAAGGTTGTCAAGGAGCGGCCCTGGATTCGCATTCAGACACAACGCATCGGCCGTCAACAACCCTTGACGATACGTTTTGCGTATAACGCCGTCCCGCCCGCCGGCGAACAGAAATGGTTTTTCGGTGACGGGACGGAATCCTATGACGCCTCGCCCGAGCACACGTTTTCGAAGCCCGGTCGTTACGAGGTTCGTCTGAATGTCGCCCTCAACGGCGGAAAAACATACAGCCGCGCGAAAACGATCCGCGTATCGCGATAAAGGGATTTCATGGGATGGGGGACAGTTTTGATCAGTCGGACACTGACCGCTTCTTCACGGGCGCGGCTCTAATTGGGCGCATGGGGTGGGTGCCATGCTTACCCGTCACGATAAGGCCGTGCCGTGTAAGCATGGCACCCGGCAACCCGTATCTCGCGACTCAAAACTCACTACGCCGTCTGTTTTCGAATGATCATGTCGAAGTTGCGAACCATGTGGCTGCGCAATTGGATGCCGATGAGGAAATAGACACCCGCTGCACACAACGCGGCGATCCCGGCGACAATCCGGCAGGCACCCAGGCCCGAACCGGCCAGCGGTGTGATCCCGTCCCTACTGGCGGCCAGTGCCGGATCGATCACCATGTAACAGGCGGTGAATGGCGTCAGCGGCATGAAGGCTGCCGTCATGATCCCCCCACTCGCCGACGTTCGCACAATCGACGCGCAGCCGCCGGTCAGACCGAAGACCAGGATCACGATCGCCATGCTGGTGAACACCGCCGCGATCGTCTTTTTGCTGTTGATGGAATACATCAGGCCGATCATGCAGGCGAACGAGGTGAACGCGATCAGCAGTATCGGAAGCGTGATCAACGCCTCAACATTCACGACCGGGTTGGCCTTGGCCCCGAACAGCTTTCCCGTCACGAGATCCCAGAACAGAAACAGGGCGATCGCAGTGTAGGGCAGGAGCAGCATCGGGCCGGCGGCATGGACCAGGCCCCAGATCTTGCCGGTAATGATCGTCTTGCTCGTCATCGGCGTCGCGAGGAGCAGTTCCATCGTGTTCGATTCCTTCTCCCTTGTCATCGATGTCGCCGCCGTGGTCGTCGCTACAAACAGGGCAATCATCAACTCCGCCACGACAACGCCGAACAGCCACACCCGCGTTTCCGCCGTCGTCAGCGAACCGGTCGCATAGAAGATGAGCAACGCCAGCGCCACGATCATCCCGACGCTGATCAGCAGATAGCGACCAACCGCACCCCCGCCCGCCGCCGCGCTGGTGACCGATTCGCGCCAGGTGATCGGGTTTCGTGAGACGCGCCGTGGCTTGCGGGTCCGTGAATCTTCCTCGGAGCCGGGATGTCCGCCGGCCCCAACCAGGTCACGACGGAAGATGCGGGAGAGCAACGTGGCCTCGCCCTCCTTGGCGCTGCGCCGAACGAAAAAAAGACTCACCAGGATGAGTAACGTCGAAATCAGGACCGTCATGGCAATGTAGCTGTAGTGCGGATAGGCGAGCAGCCAGGCCGAGGGAAAGCCACGATGGAGCACAACGCCGATCTCCGGGGCCGGAGTCTCCCCAAGGGCGACGCCCAACGAGAGGAATGGATGAAACGCGGCCAGCCAACTCATGCGGGCCGACTGTCCCGGTGCGGGGGCCGCCTCGGCCGGAATGGTGCCCGGCCAGAAGGAGAGGAGATAGATGACGATCAGATAGATGGCGATCGCTAGATAGAAAGAAAAAATGGTCCGGCCGGTGCCGATTTTGATGACGCTGATGGTGATCGCCAATGTGCCCGTGAGCAGCGCGGTCGCCCCGGCGAGGGTGATGGCGAGGGCGATCTTGTCGCCGGTGATCCCGCCGTAGACCATCATGACGCAGAAGAGGGGGATGCCGGCGAGCAGGAGTGCGAAGACGAAAAAAAGCCGGCTGAGGAGCGAGCCGAGGACGATCTGGCCATTGGTCAGCGGCGTGGAGAGAAGAATGTTGTAGGTCTGCGAATCCTTTTCCTGGGTAATGGCCGCGGCGGCGAAGACGGGGGCGATCACACAGACCATGGCCAGTTGGATGATCGAGAGGTACTTGAAGACGTTGGTGGCTTCTTTCGCCAGCTCCGCCAGTGAAGAGCCGCCGGTCTGAGTGACAAGGACACCGATGATCACCGCAACGGCGAGGACAGCGAGGTAGCCGACGCGGATAAGCAGGTGCTGCATCCGTTTGCCGCCGCCGGAGACAACGCGAACGAGGATCGGATTCGCCGGCACCAGCCGCCAGAACCAGAGGCCAAGATCCTTCAGAACGGAGGGCAAGTGTTACTCCTGAAAATGAACTGATCAAACTGTGGCACCGGTTTCCAACCGGTGCGTCTGTGTGCCACTGCTTCAAGCAGTGCCGAATACCCCGTGTATCTCCGATGCTCAGGTGCCTTGTTGACACGCCCCGACTTGGCCGTGACGTGAAGGTGCGCGGTCCGGGCCGTGTGGGTGTTCCATTGGCCACACGGGCTGAAGCCCGTGGCGATTCATATTGCATCATCGCGTACGGTGATGAAGTCAGACAAAATTCTACACCGGTTGAAGCTGGACACCCTTTTCGCCGAACGCCTTCCGCGCCGTCTCTCGCGCCGCCGATCGCTGACTGGTCGTCGGCAATCCTTCGATCCGGCGCTTCAACTCTTCACCCAGATCCTTCAGCGGCTTCATCAAGTGTTCAAAAGCATTATCCATCTGATACATCCAGGGGCCCTGGCTGTAGTTGCCGCCGATCCGCCAGGCCATTTGCTTGGCGATTCTGTTTTCCTTGAGTTTCTTTCTCCAGTCGGGCGTCTTGATCGTCTTGGCCCGATCCTGGCATTCCTTCAGGATCGCCCGGGCCGCGGCCGATTGCGCCTCGTCTAATTTATAATATTCGATCGCCTGATCGACATAGCTTTTCCAATTTCGATTGGGATTGATTTGCCACTCCAATGAGCGCTCCACATTTCGGCGCGCCCGGCGATGATCGGGATGTTCGTTCGGATCCTCCGGTTCCGATTCGGCCAGGGATGGATCCTCGTCCGCCGGATCAAAAAACGGGTTGGCATTGTTGCCGACCTTCCCCTCCTCCCAGCGTTTCATCCTGTTTTCGAAGACGGCCATCCCCGCCGTCAGACCCGTCATGTCCCCGGTGAGCTTGAGCCGCTGCTTGATCGTCATCTTCTTGCCGATCTCGCCGGCGGTCTCGGTGAAGAACTCCTTCAACACGGGGATCAACGGTTTCATCTTTTTCGAAAATTCAATTGCAACCTCTTTGGGAAAGCGGCCGTCGTTCGCGATCATCGTCTCCATCATCATCTCGATCAGATCGCGGCCGGTCTCCTGGTTTTCTTGCGCCAGCTTCATTAATCCACGTTGAAAAATGCCCTCCACATCGGCGGCCTGATCATCGCTCAGTTCGTATCGCGGTTTCATCCCCTTCGTGACCTGCATGCTCATGGCACGGGCCATGGCGGGGGTAAAGCGGATGCCAAGCTCAGTCGGTTTCAGTTCCGCGGCCTCGACTTTTTCGGTCAAGTCAGTCTTGACCGGTTTTGTAGTCTCGGGAGAATGTTCATCGGCCCCCAACGCCACGGATGGCAGGAACATCAGGCAGGTGAACATGAAACCGAGCATGTGTCGTCGCGTCTTCATGGTTCGTTTCCTCACAACAATCGTGTCCGCGATCCCCCCAACAATCCGAAATCACGCAACAGCGTGGGGGAACGCTATTGCACAATCCCCTTTGTAAACCGCATGAACGCCGTCTCCAGATTCACCTGCTCCTCCCTGATCTCATGCAGCGGCAGTTTCGCTCGCAGCAGGGCGAGCGCCAGAAACGCAAAATCGTGCGTCTCCGTCTTCAGTGAAACGAGCAACCGGCCGTCATCCAACGCGACATTGTCGACCGGCTCCAATTGTTCCAACACCGAGGCGGCGGCCTCCTGCCGATTGCCGACCTTGATCTCCACCCGCGTTCCCTGCCGGGTGCGCTTCACGATCTCATCGAGCGATCCGTGAAACAGCAGTTCGCCCCGCTCGATGATGCCCACGGTGGTACACAGCTCGGCCAACTCATGAAGGATGTGCGAGCTGATGATGATCGTCTTGCCCATGCGGCGCAGTTCCTTGAGCAGCTCGCGCATCTCGATCCGGGCACGGGGGTCCAGCCCGCTCGCGGGCTCGTCGAGGAACAGCACCTTCGGATCGTGCAGCAACACTCGGGCCACGCTCAGCCGCTGCTTCATCCCGCGCGACAGGCCGTCCACCAGCGAATCGCGCTTGTAGGCCAGATCGGTCAATTCCAGCACATCGCCGACCACGCGCTTCCGCTGATCGCCATGGATGTTGTAGGCCGCGGCGAAGAACTCCAGATATTCCTGAACGACCATATCCTCATACGCGCCGAAAAAGTCGGGCACGTAACCGATCAACGGTCGGATCTTTCGCGATTCGTAGCCGACGGTGAAGCCGCAGACCTTGGCCTCTCCCCAGGTGGGTTGGAGCAGCGTCGACAGGATGCGAATCGTCGTCGTCTTCCCAGCGCCATTGGGGCCGATGTAGCCGAAGCATTCGCCTTCCTCGATGTTGAGGTGCAGACCGCTCAGGGCAATCAGCTTGCCATAGCGTTTCGTCAGATTGATCGTCTGAATGATCACAGAGAGTCTCTCGCCTCGGCGGTCTTACTTCCGGATGACTGGAATCACGAACCGGTACATTGTAATCGCTCTTTTCGGGAAAAGGTTGGTACGATCGACGCTGAGAACCGCCGGCGGCCGAGCATCCGAAAAGCCGATCAGCACCGCCGTCTCCCGGGTGACCCGATGCGTGCAATCGAGCGATCGCCCATGACCGCGGCGAAACGCCAGATTGTTGGCGGTTGGTACGATCAGATTGTAGGTCGACAACAGCAGCAGCGCGTCGGTCTGTTGATCGGGCAACAACCGGGTGACTTGTGCAACGGTGCCGCCGCCGGCGGTAAGCTGGCCTCGATCTCCGAGCGACTTACGCCAGCTTTTCATCACATGGCCCAGTTGCAGCCTGGAATTGGGAATCGGCTTGGAAGCCTCCTCGCCCTCCTGATCGAGCGGGTAGTAGAGCCGTCGTTGCAGATCCTTGTAGGCGAGTTCTCCATTGGGGCCGGATTCGAGGGTACCCAGATAGAGGCACCGCGTCGTGACGCGACCGTCTTCCCCGGCGATCTCCTGCTTGCCCTCCAGGATGTAGCAATCACGAAGCGTGCGGCCGAGGTTGTTTCGGATATAGCTGCCTTCGCCGAATTGATCCTTGCTTTCGTTCGTGACGATCAGTTTTGCATCCAGCGTGCCGCCCAGCGGTCCATGCCAGCCGCCCTGGAATTCCTTCAGCGTCGCGCGAACCGGCACCCCCGCCAGAAACCCACCTGCCAGGGCCGACTGATACTTGCCGGGAGAGACGAAGGTCGATTCTCCCAGAAGGTCCGATGTAGACGACGGCATGGCCCGCAGCAGGCCGAATTCCGGTGGGCCGGGATCGTCGGGATAGCCGACGGGAAGCCTCAAATCCAGACTGGTGTGGTTCGGCGTCCGCACACCCAATAGACACGTGGCATAGCCGAAGTCCTCGCCCTCTCGGGCGTCGACAATCGTCGTCTGTCGGAGGCGCGTGGTGAATCCGCGAAGGGTCCAGACCATCCCCGTGCCGAGCAAGGTGCCGGCAATGCTGACCCCCGCGAAGGCGGACCAGCAGACATGCGCCCATCCACGTTTCTTGAGGTAGGAGTAGGTGCCGACCGTGGCGATGAGGGTATAGGCAAAGGCGAACAGGATCGCGAAGATGAGAAACGTGGCGCCCAAGCCCTGAAAACCGATCGTTTCGCGAACTTTTTGAAAGAGATTGACCGGATCGCGGTAGCCCATGAACATATTCTGTTCTTCGCGCACCTTCGGCAGGCCCAGGAAATTCGAGGCGACGATTTTTTCGCAGATCTGAATGAATTCCGGCGGGTCTTCCGAATCGTAGGTGTAGGATGAGCCGTCCTGATTGGGCTTGCTCAACATCGGCGGCGCGGGAAGCAATTGGGACAGGGACGCTCCGACAAAGGTCAGCATGCCCCCTCCAAGAAGCCGTCGATAGGCGATCTGCGGACTGGCGCACTGCGATGGGATGGCGATCATGCCACGTTTCCGCGTCATATCGCAGCGCGTGATCGGTCGACGAGTGTATTCCCTTTCCAAGTCACCGGCGAAATCGTCCCGTTGGACGATGTCCACGGTGAACTCCTGCGCTTCGCGAACTTGTTGGACGCCTGTTATCTTCACCGGCAAGGCCGAAGCCAGCCTGGATTGGGCCAGGCTCTGCCAGTTTTTTCCCGAGCTGATCAGAAGCCGTCCGCCGTGCCGGACCCACTCGATCAACGCGCCGATCTGCTGCGCCGTCAGCCCAGCACCCGCCGGATCGGCGTCGTCCCAGACAATGGCATCGACCGACTCAAGGCCCTGCCAGAGGGTCGGCAACTCCCTCGGAGACAGCGGGCGAACCAGACGCATATTCATATAACCGTCGGCTTTCCCCTGCCGGCGGCTGTCGAGCCAGGCCAGGTGCGGCAGCTTTCTGGGTTCGCTCAAGTCGAGAATGAGCAGGGTATCCGCGGGAGGCTGATCGCTGAATCGAGGGGATTCCAGTTCGCTGACCTCCTCCCCGGTGTCGGTCATGACCTGAACCAGACGGCCGTCGGTGTCGAACAGTCGAACCGTTAGCGTGTCGTTGCCCCGAGAGAGGTTGGGCGTGAAATAGACCTCGTCCGGACGCCATTGACCGTCCGGCTCGATCACCACCTCCTGAACCGAAACGACGAGATCTCCATCGCGATCCTGCTGGCTGATGCGAAGTTCACCATCCAACGGAGCGGCGCCGGAGTTTTTCAACTCCACCTCGACGAAAGACCAGTCGCCCGAGCGAACCGTGGGCGTCGCGCCCTCGAACAGGCCGACGCGGCGTATCCGGGCCTGAATCTGCCCGTATACGGGAAGCCCGCCGGAAACCAGCCCCAGGACGGCTACGCATGTCAAGATACTGCGGACTCGTCTCACGGTCCGGCTCCTCGATCTTGCATCACCGAATCGCGCCCGCGATCCGTCGCCCCCAGGATTCGTCTCATCACGGCTTTTCGCCATGACATTCGCACACCATCTGGCCACAGCCCGGACAGCCGTCCGCGTATTTCTCCCGGACCACTTTCCCGAGATCGACGCCCTCGATGTTGGCCAGCGTCGCCAGCCAGGCCATCACGTCGGCGAATTCGCCCTCCTTCTCTTCATGGGAGCCCTCTCCGATGGCCGCGGCCAGTTCACCCACTTCCTCCATCATCCAGAGAAACGTACCCGCCGAGCCTCGCTTGCGGTCCTTCGCCGAATACATCCTCTCGATAATACGCTGAAATTCTTCGATTTCCATTTCTACCCATCACATCAATCAATTGGTTTTTTCGGGGGCCATGTTTACACGACCCGGCCTCATCGGGTCGGGTAAGCATGCCGGCAACTCAATTCTCGAAACTCTCTAATCAAATTTCTTCGGCGGCGGCATCGGCAACCGCTCCTTGCCGCGCAGGGATTCGGCCTTCTTCTGATACGTCTCGGCCTCCTTCCGATTCCCGCGGGCCTCGAAAACCCGAGCCAGACCCTCGTATCCGATGGCCTCCTCCGGCAACATTCTACAGACAACCCGGTATTCTCGCTCTGCCCCCTGATAGTCATCCATTTTGAACAAGGCATCGCCCAATGCGCCGTGTGTATCCACGGGGTACGGATCGATGTGCAGGGCCTGACGATACCAACGAACCGCCTCCCCATATTCACTTCGCTTGAATCGCATCGCCGCCAGCCGCCGGGCGACGAACGGATCGTCATCCACCCGCCGCGCGAGCGACTCGAGCTGTTCGATGGCCGCCGAATCATTTTTCCTCTGAAGATATATCGCCCCCAGTCGCCGATAGGTGTCCGGATCCTCGGGAAATCGTTTTTGATATTGGCGATACAGAAATATCGCCTCGTTCCATTGGGCGTCCGACTGTTCGACGTAGCCCAGGTACTTGATCGCGATTGGAAGATCCGGCTTCAGCCCACGCAGGGTCCGCAGATAGGGTGCCGCCCGGTCGATCAACTCCCGCCGCTGCGTCTCCTCCTTTTCACCCAGCATCTTCCCGATCAGGAGTCGGGCCATGATCTCCAGCGCAACGGGTTGGTTTCTATCCTTTTTCAACGCCTTTCCGGCCGCCGACTTCGCCTCGTCCCAGCGGCCGTCCAGCCACTCGGCCCGAGCCAACCGGCCCAACAGCGTCGCGTCGTCCGGCTTGACCTTGAGTTTCGATCGGATCGTCTCCGGATCCTCGACCGTCACCACCGGCAGCCCCCATGCCTCGACTTGCCGTCGTGCCCAGTCGCGAAAAACCCGATCGAGCTGCGCTGAATCGATTTTCAGAACGTGTTGGATCGCCTCTGCCTGCGGAAGATCCTCCCGAAAGGCCTTGAGCAGCCGATTCACGACGTCTTCGCCATGTGTTTCGATCAGATATTCCACAATCCACTCGCTCTGCGCGTAGGCCAGCGTCCCCCCATCCGGTCGATCCGATCGGACATATCCCCAGTCGATTTCGTCGATCGAATACAACCGATCACGACGGACCGCGTCGCTCAACACCCGCTTCCAGCCCCACGAGCGCGGCGCCGGCTCTTCGTGAACCGCCAACCCCTCGGTCAGCCAGCGTGGGATGCGGTTTTTCGTCACCGTCAGCGTAACGGCGTGCGTGTACTCGTGGCGAAGCATGTTCGCCCAGTTGTACCAGCCGAAGGGCCTCCGCCCGCGTGGAGCCGTCAGGGCGATCACCCGTCCGCTGCAGGCGCCGATCGTGGCCACAAACGGCCGGCCGCTGATCCGGGTGCTGAATCCGTCGTGGTGCGGAAACATTTCAACGATCGTCTTCTTTTTCAGATCGGCCCCGTAGCGGCGACACAATTCCGCAGCCATCCCCTCCAATACTTCGGAGAAATAGGGCGCGATTACTCCGTCTTCGGCGTCGTCGAATTTGAATACAATGTGCTCGGTCTCGATCCGCTCGAACGAATCGAGCCGATCCAGCAGATTCAGCACGTCGAAGGTGCGCTGATTGAAATTGTCGAGCTTGAAGGCCGACTCCAGGGCCGTGCGGGCCGCAGCCTCCTCGCCCGTCTCCATGTGCAGCAGCCCCAGCGATTGCCAGGGCGACGCCCACCTCGGCGCAATCTCGATCGCCTTACGAAAATGATTCGCCGCTTCATCGTATCGCCGAGTCGAGGCGAGACCGCGTCCCAGTGCGTCGTGGAACACGGCGGGCCGAGAGGTGATCTTTCCGGCACGATCGAGCAGGCTTCCTATCGCTGATGTGTCACCCGTCAGACGCCTCGCCGTGGCCAGGGCCCCGAGTGCCTCGATCGAGTTCGGATTCACCGCCAGGGCCTGTTCCGCGAAGGACGCCGCATCCTCATAGCGTCGCTCTGACTGGCGAAGCTCGGCCAGCAGGCAAAACGCCCCGACGTGGTTGGGATTGACCGACAGGGCCGCGCGGGCCGATTGCTTGGCCTCCTCGAAGTTCCATTCGCCGAGATGGGATCTACCCAGGGCGATGGACGCATCCGCCGCCCGAGGATTCATTATCAGGATGGATTCATACTCCGAACGTGCCTCGTCGGGATTGTAAGCAGCCAACAGTTCCGCCCCCGCCAACCGGGCCGGCCAATAGCGAGAGTCGGTTTTGTGCAGAACCTCGTCCGTGTAGAAATCGAGCAGGAGTTGTGTGCGATTCGCCAGGTTCGTGCCGCTCAGCACCGAATAGCGATAAAAGCCCCGGCCCAGATAAGTCAGCGTCTCGGCGTCGGCATCCTCCGGCAATGTCTCGCGGGTGAGGATGTCATTCAATATCTCGTATGCCTCGATCGCCTCCTCGGTCTTGCCGATCTTTTCCAGGAGGCGACCCAATTGCCAGTGAGCGCGAATCGACTCCTCCTCGAGGGAGATGGCACGACGATTCAGCCGGATCGCCTCATCGTATTCCCCGATCGCCTCGTGCAGCGCCGCCCGGCAGGTCAGCCATCGGGCGGACCGATGAGCCTGTTTCTCAACCGCCATCAGCCGCGAAAGACCCTTGCGATAATCCCCCGTCTGAAGATCGAT
>JBHHUV010000030.1:0-13732 GCA_046754005.1 Phycisphaerae bacterium
TCATCAGGATCGGCACGACCGTGACGGCGAGCAGGGCCGAGGCGCCCATTGCAAAAGTCTTGGTATAGGCCAGCGGCTTGAACAGCCGGCCGCTCTGCTCACCGAGGACGAAGATGGGGATAAAGCTGACGGTGATGATGAGCAGCGAGAAGAAAAGCGTCGGGCCGACTTCCTTGGCCGCGTCTATGATGATATCGGCGTGGGGCTTTTTGCCCTTGTCGCGCTCGTAGTGTTTGTGGGCGTTTTCGACCATGACGATCGAGCTGTCGACCATCGCTCCGATGGCGATGGCGATGCCGCCGAGGCTCATGATGTTGGCATTCAGGCCCATCAGGTGCATGATGATGAGGCTGGCGAGCACCGCCGTGGGGATGACGAAAATGGCCACGAAGCTGCTGCGGAGATGGAGCAGGAACACGACGCAGACGATCGCCACGACGATCATCTCATCGATGAGTTTTTCCATCAGCGTGTCCACCGCCCGCTCGATCAGGGCCGATCGATCGTACTCGGTGACCACATCCACGCCGGGGGGCAGGCCCAGCTTGAGCGCGTCGATCTTCTTCTTCGTGTTATGAATCACGGCCAGGGCATTCTCGCCGAAGCGCATGACGACGATTCCGCCGACGACCTCGCCCTCACCATCCTCCTCGGCCAGCCCGCGGCGCAACTCGGGGCCGAGATGCACATCGGCGACGTCTCCGAGATAGACAGGTGTCCCCGTTGATGTCGCCCGGATGGCGATCCTGCGAAGATCCGCGATCCCCTGCCGTGCGCGTGCCCGGATGAGGGGGACACCCTGCTCCTGGGCTTCGCGGACCTGCTCTGGCGTCAGGGAGGCGAGATAGCCCCGGCCTCGGACCATGTACTCGGTCTCGGACATCTCCAGCACGCGGCCGCCGACGTCGTTGTTGGAGCGGTTGATCGCCATCTTCACCTGGCTGAGCGGGATGTTGTAGGCCAGCAGGCGATCGGGATCGATCACCACTTGATATTGGCGCACGAAGCCGCCGATCGCGGCGACCTCGGCCACGCCGTCTACGGCAGTCAGTTCATATCTTAGATACCAGTCTTGCAGGCTGCGCAGCTCGGACAGATCGTATTCGCCGAGCACAAGTTCGGTTTCACCGTCCCATGGACAGAGGCCGCCTTGTTGAAAAATTCGGATGCGTTCCAGATCGTCTCGCAGGTCTTCGGGCGCCTCCTGTATCGTGCCGTACCACGTGTTGGGATGGTCCGGATGGCGATACATCCCGTTAGGATGATGCGGGCAATAGTAGCCGTTGCGAATGGAGTACTCATAGACCCAGCCGACACCGGTGGCATCCGGTCCGAGTTGGGGTGTGATTCCCTTGGGCAGGCGACCGGCGACGTAATTGAGGTATTCCAGAACCCGGGACCGCGCCCAGTACATGTCCGTGCCGTCTTCGAATATGATATAGACAAAAGAGAAACCGAAGAAGGAATAGCCGCGGACCACCTTGGCGAACGGGACGGCGAGCATGGAGGTGGTCAGGGGATAGGTGACCTGGTCCTCGACCACCTGGGGTGCCTGGCCCGGGAATTCCGTGAAGATGATGACCTGCACGTCTGAGAGGTCGGGGATGGCGTCGAGTCGGATGTTGTAGATCGTCCAGATGCCGCCCATGACGACGAAGGCGGTCAGCAGCAGCACGAGCAGCCGATTGCGGCAACAGGTTTCGATGAGTTTGGCGATCATGGTGCGGGCTTTCAGGCGGTGCCGTGCTACTTGGTCTCAACGAGTTTTCCACAATCGAGCATCTTGAATCCGTAGTAGGGGTTGGCCTTTTTCTTGCTCGTTTGAACCCAGTCGGCCTTGCTCATCGGGCAATGGAAGATGTAGAGCTTCGGCCAGCGTTTCTGATCCGGTCGGACATGGGCGAGGAACTTCCGCATCGCGCTGCTGAGATCGCTGAAGTGGGCGCGGTCCGATGAGATCTCCACGCCGGTAATTTTGAGGGCCGCTTTGTGGGCCTGCCTCGCCGCAGTGGACAGCGCCATCGAGTCTGCATCCGTCTTGTTTTCCAGCAGATTCGCCAGCACCTCGGTCGCGTCGACCACGCCGAGGGCGTTTCTTGCTATATCTGTCTTTTTGTCGGCGGCCAGGAGTGTCTGGAGGGCCAGGTAGTGTTCGATGATGAAATCAATCTGCCGCCGCACCGGGGCCGGACCGGTCTCCTGGCCGACGATCGCGCCGGCCGACACAAGCTGCATCGCACAGATCCGGCAGGTGCCGGGGTGGTCCTGTCGAACCTCCTGTGGGTGCATCGGGCAGACGTACTGTCCAGTCGCGACGACCGGCCGGGCCAGTGCGGCGGCCCAGGCGACGTCTTCGATCGGCTTGAGCTTCATCCCGCACTTCGGGCATTGTCCCTGACTCTCGGAAAAGTGCAGACACTCCTCCATGGGGCAGACGTATTTCGCGCCGTGTGGTATTTCCAGCCGCGGTTTCGAGGCCACGGCCACGGCTGGAGCGCCCCCGACTAAGGAGGCCGCGCAGATCGTGCACACGCCGGGCTTGTCGCTGTGGACCAGCGGATGTGCCTTGCAGTGGAATCCGGCGGTCGCGGCCAATGCGGGTTCGGATGGTTGGTTCTTCGCGGCCAATTCGTCCGAGAGCCACGGGCCGCGAAAGGCGACCAGCGGATCGAGGCAGTGCGGACAATCGCCGGCGACGGTGCTGATCACGCCGGCATGCTCCGGCTTTCGGCAGGTGTAGATCGCCTTGAAGGGTTCGAGCGTTCGGTCGCAGCGCGGGCACACGCCCGGATGCTCCGAGAAGACGTGTGGATGATCGACGCAGGTATAACCGACGTCGGCACCGGCCGCCGATTTCATTGCCTGTACCCATTGCAGATCGTCGATCGGTTTCAGCTTCATTCCACAGAGCGGACAATCGCCGGGTTCGGCGGCGAAATACGGGCCGCGCTTCGCCGGATCGGATTCATCCGGGTGCGTGTCCATCGGGCAGGCGTAGGCGGCGTCTTCGGGGATGCCGGATGCGCCGGCCTGCTTTTCCCCACCTTCCTCGGCAGCCTGCGCCGTCCGTACCTGGGTCGGCTTCTTCACCGGGGCCCGCTTGGCCTCCAACATCTTGGCGACGGCCTCTTTGAGTTTGCTCTCGGTGTCCAGCATGAACTGTCCGGAGGTTACGACGACGTCGCCGGCCTCCAGACCGAGCAAAACCTCCACCTTGCCCCCCTCACCCTCGACGCCGACCTGAATGTCGCGCGGCTCGAACTTGCCACGCCCGCGATCGACGAACACGAGCTTGCGTGTGCCCGAATCGATGTAGGCCTCGCGTGGGACGAGGACGGCGTCGTCGCGCAGATTGGATTCGAGCATGACATTGGCGAACATATCCGGCTTGAGTTCGAGGGTGGGGTTGTCGAACTCGAGCCGAACCTTGATTACGCGGGTCTCTTTCTGAACATAGGGATAGATATAGACCACATCGCCCCGGAAGACCTTGCCGGGCACATAGGGGAGGGTCATCGATGCCTTCTGGCCGACATGAATCCAGGGAATCTGATACTCATAGATATCGACATAGACCCAGACACGGGACAGATCGGCAATGGTGTAGAAGCGCATGCCCGGGCGAATCTGCATTCCCTCGGTGGCCATCTTGTCCGTGACAACACCATCGGCGGGGGAATAGATCTTGATATTTTTTTCGGTCTTGCCCGTTTGCTTCAACAGATCGATCTGGGCTTCGGAGACGTCAAAAAAGGTCAGCTTGTTTCGGGCTGCCTCGACCATGGCCCGGGCATCGGCGGCGGTCGAGGCCGACGTGCTCGCCTCCAACATCGGCAGCCGATGAAGAGACTGAACGTATTCAATCTGGGCCGAATACAGCTCGGGGGAATAGACCGCGAAGAGCGGGTCTCCCTTCTTCACCTGCTGACCGGTCTCATCCACGTAGAGTTCCTCGATCCAGCCGCTGATCTTCGTGTCTACATAGACGACGCGTTGTTCGTCGTAATCGACCCGGCCGAGGGTTCGGATGATCTTCGCCAGGGGACCGCGCCGCACCCGCTCGGTGCGGACGCCCATGTTCTGAATCGTGACCGGATCGATGCGGATGAGATTGCCGGACAGGGTCTCGCCCGTATCGGCATAGACCGGCACGAGATCCATCCCCATCGGGCTTTTACCCGGTTTTTCCGAGATGTAGTTGGGGTCCATCGGCGCCCGCCAGTAGAGGACTTTGCGTTCCTCGGGACCAGTGGGCTGATCGGTGTCATCCTCGGAATCCACCTTGTAGGGGGTCAGCTTCATCTGACAGATCGGACAGAGGCCGGGCTTGGGTTCGAGAATCTGGGGGTGCATGCCGCAGGTGTAGAGGATGTCCGGATCGCCACTGTCGTCTTTGTTCGACGCAGGCGCATTCGCCGCGCCGCCCACCGTAAGCCAGGAACCGGCGACAAAGGCCGCGCCCGATACCAGGATCAAGACGGTGATGACCCACACCCAACCACGAGCGCCGGCGATGTACAAGGCCCTCATCTGATCACTCCTCATTGGGCGACACGGGTTCGCGTCGCTGTGTCGCGGGATTGGAACCCGTTGCCGGCGCCCGGGCGTCGATGATGCTGACGCCCGCGACCTGTTCCAGATCGGCCACGCTGCGTTCCAGTTCTCCCAGGGTTTGATAGTATTGGATGCGGAAGAGCAACCATTTTTGCCAGTTGTCGATCACGTACTGAAAGTCGGAGGTGCCGGCGATATAGCCCGCTCGGGAGACCTGGTAGGCCTGCTCGGCCTGGGGGATGATGGATGTCGCGAAAAGCTGGGCGATGTCGCGAAACGACTCGACTCGGGCCAGGGCGTCCTGTACGCGAAACGCCACCAGGTTCTTAACGGATGTATGTTGAAGGCGCGACGCGGAAAGCTTGTGCTCGGCCTCGCGGATCCCCGCCTCGATTCGTTCGAACCAGATCGGCAGGTTGAGGCCGAAGGTGATGGCCCAGTTGTCGCTGCCATCCTCGCTGAGTTGCGAGACGCGGGGGCGCCGACCGGTCTGTGGATTGATGGGCGGGCGGAAGGCGCCGCGAGGATCCATCTGCATCCATTCGAAACCGAGCGTAAAGTCCGGCCAGTATTCCAGCCTGGCGAGTTGGACGCCCTGCTCGTCGCGTGCGATCTGTCGATGGAGTCGTTGCAGTTCCGGATTATTCTCGAATGCCCGAGCCAGCAGCTCGCGAAGCCTCAAGTCGACACGGCGGACGTCGTATTCGGGAGGCGTTTCGATCGGTGTCTCATAGGCTCGATTCAGCAGGGCGTTCAGGAGCGAGACGACCGTGGTCCGCCGCTGTCGCAGGGCCACCAGTTCGCTTTCGAGGTTGGATAGTTCGACCTGGGCGCGAAGCACATCGGCCTGCTGCCGCTTATTTACTATAAACTTGCCGCGGGTGACTTCGATCAAGTCGCGTAGGAGATCCTTGTTCTCCTCGGTGATGGAGATGGATTGATCGATGGCGAACAACTGAAAATAGGCTCGCTTTACATCGGCGATAACGCGGAGCTTCGTCTGCTCCACCGCTTCGATTGCCATCCGCACTTCTTCCAGGGCGATGCGACCGCGGCGGTCCAGCTTTTCGGGCACGGGCAGTTTCTGACGGATGCCGAGGATGAAAAAGTTGTCGCCCTCGGCCGTACGAACCGGCTCCGGGAATGTCTTGGTCGATAAGATGGGATCGGGCAGCGCCGTGACCTGTGGGATCCGGCTTGCCAGCCCGTGGGCGGTCTCGATTGCCGATTGAAGATCGGGATTCTGATCGAGGGCGATGCGAATCAGGCTTGCCAGCGCGGGTTCCTCGCGCAGCGCCCCGGCGGGCGTGACTCCGGGCGAGGGTGCCGTGTCGGACTTACGCCGTGGGAGACTGCCGTAGGAATCAGCCTGCGGCGAACGCTCGAGCTGATGACGCGCCAGCAGGTCGCTGATCTCCCGATCTCCCTGCCGGTTGAGCGCACAGCCCGGCATCATCCACAACACCAGGATCGCCCATGCGGGAACCCTGGCGGCTCTTGTCAACCGATGAACAAGACGATCGGACATCCAGGACTTCTCCAATGTGGGCAGGCGCATGCTACCCGTGGTACGTTTCGGCTGCCAGACCGCATTGATCGCCGGCGCAAACGCGCGGTCGACCGGCTTGCCAAGGCCTCCGCGCGACAATTTGAAATGCCTCACGAAATCTTGCCCGGCTGATTACGGGGTATCGGATGATCCGTTCAGGATGTCAATGATCATGGCCCGCGTGTTCGTGCGATGCATCCGGGTGGTCGGGATGTGCATCCTTCCTGGCCAGTTTCACGTTGTCCGGATCGATCAGGGTGCCCTGGGCTTCAAGTTTGGGGGCGTACTTCGCCGGATTCTTCAGAAACTTCTTTTCGCACTTCGGGCAGCAGAAGAACACCCGTTGACCGGTGGTGAGGGTGATGAAGGCCGTGGGGTCAATCTCCTCCCCCATGACCGGGCACTGGGTCTGATAGGTGTAGCTGTTCGCCAGCCCGGCTTTGTACTTCGCTGGATTCTTCTTGTACTTGGAAACGCAACCCTTGCAGCAGAAATAGGTCTTCTTGTCTCCCTTTCCGATGAACACCTTTTCATCGATCGGCTTTCCCGTCACCGGGCACGACACCTGGATCTTCGGCAATGCTGCAACCGCCTTTCGCTGTTGGGCGACATCTTCGGCGTACTTGGCCGGATTTTTCAGGAACTTTTTGATACACTTCTTACAGCAGAAGTAGACAGGGCCATTGGGGGTGTCGGTCTTGACCGAGAAATCGACGGGTTCGCCCATGACCGGGCATTCCGGAAACGCCAGCTTTTTGGCCTTCTGCGCATGTTCATGGGCATCCTTGTGCTGTTGGGCAAAAGCCGAGTTTAGCCCGGCGGATAATGCAAACACAGTCACCATTGCAGTCATCAGCTTCCAGGAAGTCATATCCGAAGATCTCCTCTCGATAATATTTGAACCTGGGCAGTCGGCACACCCTGTGTCGATCCCGGTTTCGTTGCATTCTAAGTGTATTGGATGCCGATTGCGGTGAGTTTCTTCCCTGGGAATGTTGAAAAATAATAATTTCCTGCCGATGCCGCAAGAAAAGTACCCATAAGAGTGTACCCATACCGCGGGCAGGTTATCCTGTCAGATGATAGGGTCTGGGTGGTGCGTCGAATGGACGGCGTCCGCCCTGTACGCCGGGGTGCAGTTGTGAACGAACGGGAACTGGTCGAACAATGCCGGAAGGGGGAACGGGACGCCCAGCGGGCGTTGTATGACCGGACCGTCGACCGGATTTATCGCCTGTTGCTCAGGATGACTCATAGCGAGGAGGATGCGTTCGATCTGGCTCAGGAGACCTATGTGCGTGCGTTCACGCGGATCGACCGGTTCGACGGCCGCTCGTCCGTGGAGACGTGGATTTACCGGATCGCGGTGAATGAGGCCCTGGGGTTCATCAGGCGAACCGGCCGGGAACGCGTGCATCTGCGAACCCTCGCGTCGGAGCGGCCGGATCGGGTGGAATCGTCGGAGGCATGCGAATCTAGGATCGATCTGGAGGATGCCCTCGCCGCACTGGAACCTTCGGACCGGACGATGCTGCTGCTGCGTTATGAGCAGGGGCTGGATTATCGCACGATCGCGGCCGTGATGGAGTGTGCCGAGGGGACGGTCGCCTCGCGATTGAATCGATCGCGGCGACGGCTTCGAGATTTATTGGATAGAGGCTGCGAAGCGGGGGAAGAAACCGAGGCTACTGAACATCTAACTTCAGGGTCAGATTCCGGACGACCTGTTCGGCGGGAATGAGACCGATGATTCGGAGACTGTCGCATCAGGGTGGACATCATGGATTGTGAGACAATCCGAGAACGACTGGGCGCCTGCGTGGATGGCGAACTGGACGGCGCCGATCGGGAGACCATTGCGGCCCATCTCGACGGGTGTCCCGCCTGTCGCGCTGAATGGGAGTCGCTCACGGCATTGGCCGATCGGTTGGCCACGACCGGGGAGACTTCGATTCCCGACACCCTCTGGCCGACGATTGAGCAACGGCTGGAAGCAGAATCGGGCACAGGCAGAGTTGTCCACCACCGCGGGCGATTACGGATCGCTGCGATGATCGCCCTGGCCATCGGCCTGGGCGGATCGGCGCTGTATTGGGCAGTCGAATCGGTGGGCAAGGCACAGGCTGCCCCGGTGAACTTCGGGATCATTCTCGACACGCTGCCGCTGGATGCCGAGAAGGCCTTTCGCAAGTTCCTGGTGCTCTACAACGCGGAGGCCATCCGCCCGGCCGAGGCCGAGCATGTCGCGCCGGAACTGGATTTCGATATTCCCGACACGCTGCCGGGCGGTTTTCATCGCAAGGCGGTCTATTCTCTGCGGTTTGGAAACAGCGCCGGTGTGGCCGCGCGCTATGACCGGGCGGATGAGTTTCTCATCACCATCTTCCACGCCACGATGTTCGGAGAGGATTACGGTTCTCATCGGGACTATCCCTGTGTGATTGGCAAACACTGCGGCCAGAAGGTCGAAGTCGGAGACTGGAAGCTGGTCCACCTGACCGATCCAACCACCTGTCACTGCGTGCTCAGTCGGTTGGATGAAGCCACGGAACTTCCCGCGGTCCTCACCTCGGTCGCTCCGAATGCCGGCGGGGACATTCCTCAAAAGCATGAGCATTAACGAGATGCCGGTTTCGAGTTACGACTTTTGAGTTCGTCTCCTATCGGAGCGGATGGGGCTCGGATGCGCGATCCATATTGGTTTACAAGTCTCGAAAGTTGACGCATGAAGGATTTCCACGGAAGATAGGATCGAGAAGAGATTCCGAGTCCATGATTCTCGGCTCGGCACAATCCTATTCTTTCACGTAATGGAAACACGGCATGTCTGAACCTGACGGCTCGGCGGGCAACGAAAATGCCGCGCAGGATTGCCCGGCGGAAAATCATTGCCTTTATTGCGGATACAACCGCCGAGGACTGAGGGCCGATGGCCTTTGTCCGGAATGCGGCAAACCTGATCTGCGCGAGGTTCAGCGTGCGGAATGTCTTTCTCTGGCACGTAAACCCCTCAAGCTTGTCTGGAGGTTCGTCACCTTACGCCGCCTGCCCCTCGGCTGGTGGGAAGTCTTTGACGACCCGAAGGCGGCTCCATTCCCGGCCAGACGCATCTGGGCCACGCTCGCGGTTTCATTGTTGCTGTTGAGTACGCTGATGGTTCTGGGCAGCATGGTTCGGGTGGAGGGAAAGACGCGCACCTTTTACCATGACGTGAATGATCCTGATCGTGAATCCGTGGGCGAGATCAGATCTGACCAGCTTGGGATCGCAATGACACCGTTTCTGTTTCGGAGCAAAGGATGGTCTGCGCCCCCCCCGCGGTCTGCGCAGCCCCATTGGGTAATCACGACCGAATATACGCGCCGTCTCAATGTGGGCTTTGAACTATCCTGGCTCCATGACATCGCGAGGCTGAGTCTCTTTATAGGGGTACACATTATTCTGTCGTGGATTTTTCTTCGTTACGTATGGCTCAACCGCATCATTGCCCGGCGAAGCAATATTGAATGGGAAGCACGAACTGCCGCCAAGAGGACGGCCGACTGCCTGGTGATGATCATTCCCGCCCAGATCATCTGGACGTTCGCTGTCACGATTGTTGTATCCTGTATTATCCTGGCATCGCCCTTTGGATTGACCACACTTGCTGCCTGGGAGCCTGCGGAAATACCCATATTTGTGGTATTGGTTTTTTTTGCCCCCGTCGCCTGGTGGCGTGCGCTGGCATCGGACCCCGGTCGTCGAATCATTCCCTATCGGGGCTGGGCTTTCATTCTGTTGCTCGTCGCGATTCTCGTTCCATTTGTCCTGATGGTCGTCGTAGCCTATCTCGTCATTAGATTTCTATTCTGAATAATCCAAGCATAGCCGATCGGATAAACCCGGCCTTCCCCGGATTGGATTCACTGACCTTCTCGGTTGGAAGGACAGGGCGAGTTTTCCCACACGATAGCCGTTGCCATCCGCTTGACTCGCTACGATTGGAACCCTCGGTTAGAATAGTAAGGCAGGGGATGGTGTGTCTTGATCGGTTGCCGACTTGAGATGATTCCATGGAACGGGTTTATTTGGAAACCAGTTACGTCAGTGCCACCGTGACTGATCGAAGCGACACTGCGAGCGCATACCGTCGGCAATTGAGCACCCTTTGGTGGCGAGAGCAGCGAGCCAATTTCACGCTGTTCATCACGGAAGAAGTGTTGGCGGAGTTGTCGCATCCGGACTTCCGACAACGCGACGACGCAATCGAATTGATTCGAGAGATTCCGCTGTTGCCCATTGACGAAGACGTCCGCGGGCTGGCGAGAATACTGGTGCGTGAAAAAGTGATGCCGGGCCCCATAGCCGGTGACGCGATTCACGTCGCGGCTGCGTCCGTTCATCGGATGGAGTACATGCTGACATGGAATGTTCGGCATCTGGCTAACGTGAACAAACTTGAACATCTTCAAACCATTTGCCGACGAATTGGATATATTCCGCCAAGGATAGTGACTCCGGACCTCTTGTGGGATTACCGAGAATGAACACGGAACAACCAGGCCAAACACCTGCCGATCCGCTGATCGATGAAGTACGGGCAATACGACGGGCCTTGTCGGATCAGTTTGAAAACGATGTGGACAGGCTCTGCGACTACTTGCAGGAGTTGGAACGTCGTCATCCCGAACAACTTGTCAAACCGACCACTCGTTCCGAAGAGCAATCACAACCCGACCGGCACTCCTGATTCTCACTTTCGCACAGATTCGTCACACGTTCGGCGAGATCCGCATCACTTGCACGACTGCGCCTCTTTGACGCTGATGAGGGAGCCAGTCCATGCACGGCACTTGCGAACTTAACCGAATACCGCCCTTTCATTCCCAAATGGGAGTGCAACCGTGATCAAAGCCTTCGCGGCTGAAAGCTAAGGGCGAGTTTGTCCATCCGGTGGCGCAGCGCGCCGCGGCTGAGGCCGAGGAGGCGGGCGGCCTCGGAGATATTGCCATTGCACGCCTCGACGGCCTGGGTGATGAGGCGGTGCTCGAGGTTGGCGAGGGTGCAGTCGCCGCGAGAAAAATCAAAACGCAAATCGTCGAGACCGGCCGGGCGGGTCTCCAGTTCGGCCTGGTCTAGGTTCAAGTCGGAAGCCTCAATACTGTTGTTCTCCTGGAGGAGAACGGCCCGTTGGAGGACATTATCGAGCTCGCGGATGTTGCCGGGCCAGCCGTAGCGACGCATGGCCCGCCGCGCGCCCTCCGAAAGGGTTGGCGGCTGTCGATGGAGGCGGCGGCTCTGCCGGGCGATGAAATGGTCGGCGAGTAGAAACAGATCGTCGCCGCGCTGTCGGAGGGAGGGCAACTCCACGGACAGTGCCTGAAACCGAAAGAGCAAATCCTTGCGGAATTTTCCCTCGGCGACGAGACGGGTGAGGTCACAGTTGGTCGCGGCGATGGTTCGCGCGCCGACTTCCCTTTCACGCGTCCCGCCGAGTCGACGAAAGCGCCGCTGCTCCAGGACCAGCAGCAGCTTGGCCTGGAGACCGAGCGGGGTGTCGCCGATCTCGTCGAGGAAGACGGTGCCGCCGCTGGCGACTTCGAACAACCCCTTCTTGCTGGTCTTGGCGTCGGTGAAGGCGCCCTTTTCGTAGCCAAAGAGTTCGGCCTCGACGAGTTGGGCGGGCAGAGCGGTGCAGTTGATCTGCACGAACGGGGCGCCGCTGTTGGCCCGCAGGTCGTGGATGTGGTGGGCAAGCAGATCCTTGCCCGTACCGGTCTCGCCGGTGATGAGGACCGTGGCGAGGTGACCGGACTCGTCGGGCGGGGCCTCGGCGATCTTGCGGGCGATGGCGAGCACCTCGCGGGTGGCGGGGCTGTCGCCGAGGATGGTGCGTTCCGAACCCTGGCGCTCGCGTTCGCGCTCGAAGACATCGAGGCGATCCTTCATGCGACAGTTCTGGAGGACACGGTCGATCACGACCTCGAGCTCGTCGATGGCGACGGGTTTCTGGAGGTAGTCGGTCGCCCCGGCCTTCATGGCGGCGACGGCGCTCTGGACCGAGCCGTAGGCCGTCATCACAACAATTGGAAAATCGTGACCCATCTTCCGGATGCGCTGGACGAGGGCGAGGCCGTCGGTATCGGGAAGACGGATGTCTATCAGTGCGAGGTGAGGCTCGACCGACTCGATCCGGGCGATCGCCTCCTCGCCGGTCGCGGCGGTGCGGCTCTGGTGACCGGAGCGACCGAGTTCGAGGTTGAGGGTCGCGAGGAGGGTCTCTTCATCATCAACGATGAGGATCTCAGCCATCGGACGCCCCTCCCCGATCGGATGTCTCGACAGGCATGGAAAAACGAAAGACTGTACCGCCTCCGGCCGGGCAGATCACGGTCAGATCGCCGCCGTGGAGTTCGGTGACCTTTTTCGCGAGGGCGAGGCCCAGACCATGACCGTTTCGCTTGGTGCTGAAGGAGGGCTCGAAGACCTTGTCGCGAACATGGGTGGGGATGCCGGGGCCGGTGTCGGTGACGGTGAGGTTCCAATGGGAAGGATCGCCGTTGGATTCGGTGGCGATGGTGACCTGTCCGCGATCGTCGACGGCCTCGATGGCGTTGCCGATGACGGCGGCGAGGGCCTGCTCGAACTGGCGGGCGTCGACGGGGACGGCGTGGTGTTCGTCGCCGATGCGGGTGCGGACGGCGATGGAGCGGCGATCGGACATGGGGCGGAAGACGGTGACGACGTTTTCGATGAGTTCCGTCAGGTCGACGGGCCGGGACTGGACCTCGATCGGAGAGCAGGAGTGTTCGAGTTCGCGAAGCCATTGCTGAAACTTGTCGATGGAGGAGACAATTTGGTCCTGGGTGGCGCGGTGTTCGGAACCGGTTTCGAGCCGGCGTCGGCAGGATTCGGCGGCGCTACGGATGCCGGCGAGGGGGTTTCGAATGTTGTGGGTGACGTAGGCGATCAACTCGCCCATGGCGGCGAGGCGCTCGCGCTGGACCAACCGGCGTTCGATGCGGGCCAGGTCTTCGGACATGCGGTTGACGGCGGCGGCAAGCTGGCCGAGTTCGTCGGCGGAGTTGACGGTGGCGCGGGCCTCGAGGTTGCCGCGACCGAGTTCGTCGGTGGTGCGTTTGAGTTCCTGGACGGGCAGGAGCACCCAACGACGGACGAGAAGCATGCCGAGGATGCCAAGGGCCGCGCCGACAAACATGTTGATCGAGAGGATGAGGGCGGCGGTTTCCTGTGCGCTGAAGGAGGCATCGACGCTGGCGCGCATCTCCTCGAGCATGCGGGATTCGAAGGCACCGAGCAGGGAGTCTATTTCCAGGTGGCGTTCGGGGGCGAATCGGGCGTCGGGATTTAAGGCGGCGGTGGAGAGAAATGTATCGACAAGTGTTTGTCTGTCGGTGATCCACGCCGCCAACCCGTCGGCCTCTTTGGGGCCGAGCTTCCCGGCCAGATTGGTTTGAAGGGCGTGGGCCGAGATGTCTATCTGCTGGCGAAGTCGTTGGATTTCGATGTCGGTCGCGGGATCGGGGTGGTATTGCAACAGGGCCGTCATCTCGGTGCGGACGAGCCTGCGGAGACGGCTGATGTCGGTGATGCCGGCGCTGGACTGGGTGAGGACGTCGGCGGCGTCTT
>JBHHUV010000031.1:0-13700 GCA_046754005.1 Phycisphaerae bacterium
GGCACGCTGCGTGGTTGCCGGTGAATCCTGTGACAATCTTTCAGGCGGCTATTTCTTCCCGCCCACCGTTTTCGCGGATGTGCCGCCCGACGCCCGGATTGCCCAAGAGGAGTGTATGGCCCCGATTCTATGCGTCATCCGGGCGGACACCTTCGAACAGGCCGTCGAGATCGCCAACGCGACACCGTACGGTCTGGTGGGCGGCGTCTATTCTCGGAGCAGCGGGCACATCGAGATGGCCAAGCGGCGATTGCAGGTGGGCATGCTGTATATCAACCGCAAGATCACCCTGTCGCGTGTCGATCGTCAGCCCTTCGGCGGGATGAAGATGTCCGGTCTGGGCACCAAGACCGGTGGGCCGGACATGCTCCAGCAATTCATGATCCCGAAGACCATTTCCGAAAACACCATGCGCCACGGATTCACTCCGGCACAGGAGCAGCAAGGCGAAACGCCGAAACGTCGAAAAGTCGAAAAGTCGAAATAAAAACAGAAACAAAGGAACAACTACAACGATGATAACAACAAGAGCCAATATGCCTGGGGAAATGGGGTTTGGTGTTCGGCATGCTTACCCGGCCCGATACTGCCGGGTCGTGTAAGCATGGCTCCCGACCATCCAATTGTGAGGATCGAATCATGGGACGAGGATTGAGCGTGCAGTTATGCCGGTTTGGAATACTGTTTCTCGCATCAGGATCGATGGTGGCATATGCCGCGGGGCCGAAGGGCGTGAACTGGCCGGGCTTTCGGGGGACTCGTGCGAAGGGTGTCGCTGAGGGTTATCCCACCCCCACGAAATGGAACGTACCCAAGTCGGAAAATATCCTGTGGAAGCGAACCATTCCCGGTCTGGGCCATGCGTCGCCAATCGTCTGGGGGGATCGCATCTTCGTGGCCACGGCCGTCCGCAAGGCGGGGCCGGCCGAGCTCAAGGTCGGGCTCTATGGCAGCGGCGGATCGGCCGAGGATATGACCACCCATTCCTGGCGTCTCTATTGCATCGACAAGCACACCGGCAAGACGATCTGGAAACGAACCGCGCACAAGGGGGTGCCCAAAGTCAAGCGGCACACCAAGGCCTCACACGCCAATTGCACACCGGCGACCGACGGAAAACATGTTGTCGTCTTCTTCGGCTCCGAGGGGCTTTATTGCTATGACATGAAAGGGCGGCTGCGCTGGAAGAAAGACCTGGGTATTCTCGATGCCGGACCCTACAACGCCCCCGGTCTTCAGTGGGGCTATGCCGGTTCGCCCGTGCTGCATCGGGGGAAAGTCATCATTCAGTGTGACACGCACGGGGATTCGTTCGTGGCGGCGTTCGATGTCAAGGAGGGTCGCGAACTATGGCGCGCGCCGCGCGATGAGGTGTCCACCTGGTCCACGCCGACGATCCATAAGAAGGACGGCATCACGCAGGTCATCGTCAACGGCTACAAGCACATCGGCGGCTACGATCTTGAGACGGGAAAAGAGAGGTGGCGCCTGACCGGCGGCGGCGACGTGCCGGTTCCCACACCCGTTTCAGGGCGCGGACTGATCTTCATCACCAATGCCCACGGCGCCGTTGCGCCATTGTACGCCATTCGTCCGACTGCCCAGGGCGATATTTCACTTCACGGCCCCGAAATGAGCAACGATCACATTGCCTGGAGTGTTCAGCGAAATGGGGCCTATATGCAAACGCCACTGGTGTATGGTGATTATATCTACAGTTGCAGCGATCGGGGTGTCCTGAAATGTTATGAGGCCGGGACCGGCAAGCTGCAATACAGGGAACGGCTTGGCGGCGGCGGCTCCGGCTTCACCGCCTCGCCCGTCGCTGCCGACGGCAAGATTTATTTCGTCAGTGAAGACGGCGACGCAACCGTCATTCGACCCGGATCATCCTTCGGCATCATGGCCACCAATCCGATGGGAGACATCTGCATGGCCACCCCCGCCATCTCCGAGGGGGTTCTCTTTTTTCGGACCCGGGGTTCTCTGATCGCCGTGGCCGATACCCAGAAAACCCAGACCCGATAATCATCTCGTTCCGGGGTTTGGTCCGCCCCCTTGGCATCGTATAATGTATGCAGGGGCAGCCAACGCCACGGACAATTCGAAGCAAATTGTCTTTGTGCAAGCGGTCACGCGACAGGCGAGGGCCGTTGTTTCGGCGTTGATGTGTGCTTGCCCCGGTTCTCGGGAGGGGAACCGTGAAGAAGCGACGCCTATCCGCGCTGGCGGTTCTGTTGTTGTGTTGCCCGCTATTCGTCGGGTGCGGCAGCGGTCCGGCTGGATTGCTGCGCGGTCTGATCGGGAACTCCGGATCGTCCGGGGGTCTGCTCTCCGAGTTTGCTCAGCAGGGCAATGCGGGTGTCGACAAAGGGGGTTTCTCACCCACGGGCGCCTGTTGCCTGACCTCCGGTGATTGTCTCTCCGTCAGCGCGGAGGACTGCGCATCCTTTGCCGGAATCTTTCACGGCCCCGGGCTGACCTGCGGTGTTGCGCCGTGTTCAAGTCGATTTTGATCCACGATTTGGATTTCGTTTGCAGGGCGTGGAAACCCTGCACCAAGCTTGCGAGGTGGTCGGATTGTACCGCCCTTTCAGGGCTGGGTGTCAATTAACCGCGATATCCCAGGGCGGCGTTTCGCTCTGCGGCGGGGCTGACATGTTGCTGCCCCTTTGGGGCGAAAAAAGAGGTATGTGATCCTGCCTTGTCGCGGTGTGATTATTCGGAAGCACGAGGGGAAATCACGGACTGTGAAAAATGCGTTCGAGGCGTTATGCTGGTATCTTTGGAGGATCAGCCATGACTCAGGGCAACGCCAAACTCTTCAGAGATCCCAAACGAGCCGGTTGTCGCGTCGTCGTCAGCGGACAGGTCGGCGTCGACAAAAAGCCTTTTCTTGAAAAGGTGGTCCAACTCGCGGAGGGTCGGGGGCACTCGATCTCCCTGTGCAATATCGGCGACATGATGTATGCCGAGGCGCCGGACATCGTCTCCGGGCGAATCCTCGATCTCCCACGCACCCGCCTGAACACGCTCCGACGTGCGGTGTTCAAGGATGTGCTGTCGACTACGGAAAAGGTTGACAACATCATCATCAACACCCACGCGACCTTCCGCTGGAAGCACGGCTTGTTCGAGGCCTTCGATTTCGACCACATGACCGCTTTCGACGCGGATATGTACGTGACCCTTGTGGACAATGTCGATGCGATCCATGAACGGTTGATTCGTGAGCATGACCTGCCGCATACGCTCAAGGACATCATGGTCTGGCGAGAGGAGGAGATTCTCGCCACCGAGATCCTGGCCCATGCCATCAGCGGCCACGGCTGCTACTATGTTCTCGCGCGGGGCCACGAGGGCGACACCGCCGAGTCACTCGTTCCGAGCTTCCCCATGTCGCATGTCATGGACATGCCTGATGTGCTCGCGGAAATAGACGGGTTTCGGTCTACCCTGGCCGAAAACTTCATCTGTTTCGATCCCGGTGATCTCGATGAGAAACGCCTGTTGTTCGAGGCCGGCGAGGCGACCAAGAAGGGCGAGGATACGATCTCGCTGCGCGTCAACGGGCGCAACGTAACCTTCATGGTGAGTGATGTGACGGGCGTGGCCCGGGACATCGACGGCCAGATCTACGCGCGAGACTTCAAGCTGATCGATCAGTCGGACATGATCGTGAGCTATATTCCCGAGTTGCCGGGCGGCATCCCCGGTCTGTCGAGCGGCGTCGAGCGGGAATTGCAGCACGCCTTCGAGGGCACGAAGGAGGTGTACGTCATCTGGCGGCCGATGAAGGAGCCGTCGCCGTTCATCACCGAAACTGCCACACGCGTCTTCAAGACGGTCGAGGAACTGTTCGAACATTTCCAGCAGAAGAACTACATCGGCGACTACCAGATGAGCCTCAAACGCTCGGCTCCGTCGGATCGGGGGCGATTCGGTTAAGGGATTGTGGCTCCGACTGCGGGTTCCCCATCCTTTCTCAAAAGAAAGGGTGGGGAATAAGTTAACATGCCGAGGCTCCGAATAGTGCCCGCGTAGAGTATCGAAGCCCCCTACCTGCTCATGGCGCCATTACCGCTGAAGGTCTCCATCAACTGAATCGCGGCCGGGCCTGCGAGGACGATAAAGATCGTGGGGAAGATAAACAAAATCAACGGCAGCAGGAGCTTGACGGCCGTCTTTTGTGCACGCTCTTCCGCCTTTTGACGACGCTTGCTCCGAAGTGAATCGGCCTGCGTCCGCAGGGCCTTGGCGATGCTCGTTCCGAGCTTTTCGGCTTGCGTAATCGTCGCGACCAGGGCACGCATCTCCTGAACCGCGGAGCGTTCTGCCATTTTGGTCAGGGCTTCGGCCCGGGTGACGCCCATCTGCGTCTCGACCATGGCGATCTGAAACTCCTCGGCCAGGGGTGGATAGACATTTCCCATTTCGTCGCTGACCCGCAACAATGCCGCATCGAGTCCCAGGCCGGCCTCGACACCAATGACCATCAGGTCGAGGGAATCGGGCAGTCCGTTGCGGATCGCCTCCGCCCGCTTGCTGATGGACATGTTGAGCCAAAGGTTTGGCAGCATGAAGCCCACACCGGCGGCAAAGATCGTCTGACCGATCAGGTTGAGCATGTCCTTTTCGGCATTCAGTGCCAAGGCCGCACCGGCGAGTCCGCAGACGACGAAACCCGCCGTCTTGCTGGCCAGGAAAAGCGAGGATGCGTTTTCTCTTCGGAATCCCGCACTGGCCAGTTTGCCCTTCAACGTCGTCTGTTGCTCCGCGTTCTGAGGCATGACCGGCTTCGAGAGAATCGGTGCGGCCTTCGCGAACATACTGTCGCTCGATACTCGTTTCTTGGCCTTGTCTCGAAGCAAGCGAAGATCCTGATCCTTGCTCAGTCCGGCCGATCGACGTCGAACGGTATCGGTGTCCCCCCCCTTCTTGGGAATCAACGCATAGATCACCATCGTGACAGCGACGACCACCAGTCCGCCCAGTATGTAGATTTCCATAGCTTGGCCCTTCTATTGGTCCTTGGATGAAATCGCATTCAAACCATGCGGCATGGAACACCGGTCCCGATGCACGCAAGTGTCGCACCGCTTGGATATCGGTGCGACAATTCAATCACCGTCTGCTACACCTTGATATTGACGATCTTCTGGATCATGGCGAGCCCCAATATCTGCGCCACGGCCCCGGCGATCAGCATGTATCGCCCCATTTCCGTATCGAGCAGTTTGTTGGCGTAATCGGGGTTGACGACCATTTCCATGATGAACACCGCGACCGGCAATGCGAGCAATACCCAGCCCGAGAGCCGCCCCTCGGCGGTCAGTGCCTTAACCATGCCAAACAGCTTGATCCGTTCCCGAATGACACCGCTGATATTATCCAGAACCTCTGCCAGATCGCCGCCGGTCTGACGCTGGATACAGACAGCGGTAACAAAGAAGCTGACATCCATCACCCCGACGCGTTTGGCCATATTCTGGAGAGCATCTTCGATTTTGATGCCCAGGTTCTGCTCGTGGAAGACCAGGGCAAATTCGGTTCTGACCGGATCGGGCATTTGCTGGCTGATGAGCAGAATCGCGTTGGCCAGCGAGTGACCGGCCCGAAGTGCCTGCCCCATCAATTCAAAGACATCCGGGAGTTGGTTCACAAACTTGTTGATGCGCATCTTTCGCTTGATGAAGATGGCGACCAGGGGCAAGAAAATGAATCCCAATCCGACGCTGATGCGCACCCACAACTCCGTTTCGAGCAGATGACAGCCGATGTAACTGGCCGCGCTCAGCCCCACGAGATTAATGATCGTGGTGGTCGCGCTGAAAGGAAGATTGGCTTGATCCAGCATCGTCTGAAGCGAAGAGATGACACTAAGCTTCGAGAGGGCCGCGCTGATGGAAGTCTTGGCCTCCCGCTTATCTCTCAGGATGGAGCCTTTCAACGCGCGCGCCTCGAGCGTTCCCATCGCGGATCCGGTTTTTCCGCGAAGTCGGTGCTCGATTCGTTTGGATTCAACCCTGCGCAAATCCTTCACGAGGTTGAAAATGGCATAGGTCAACATGACCGATCCGATCAGTGGCAACCCATAGAGACCGAGCTGCTCCTTCGTCGAATCGGATAGGAACTGAGCTAACGTGCTGTGTAGTATCGGATGCATGGTTGAACGCCCCTCCGTCGGCGGTTGTTTATGACGCTCCCGGATCTTTTGCCAAAACCTTTCGTTCGAACATATCCACGTTGAGGGCGGCGCCCGACCTCGACAATCGGTCCAGAAAACAGGGTCGCAGACCCGTTGCCACGAACTGGCCGAATGCCTTGCCGGTAGAACTGACGCCCAATTGCTCAAATTTGAAGATTTCCTGGATGGTTACGGCATCGCCTTCCATACCCTGGACCTCCGCGACGGACATGATCTTACGCGGACCGCCCACCAGCCGGCTGGCGTGTACGATGATATGAATCGCACTGGCGAACTGCTGCCGGATCGCCCGAAGCGGCAGTTCAAATCCCGCCATCATCACCATCGTCTCGACACGCTGAACCGCATCTCGAACGCTGTTGGCATGAATGGTGGTCAAAGACCCGTCGTGCCCGGTGTTCATCGCCTGAAGCATGTCGAGAGTTTCCGGACCCCGGCACTCACCCACCACAATTCGATCCGGACGCATGCGCAACGAGTTGATCAACAGATCACGGATTTTTATCTGACCTTTGCCTTCGATATTCGGGGGTCGCGTCTCGAGCCGCACGACATGAGGCTGACGCATCTGAAGCTCCGCGGCATCCTCGATGGTGACAATCCGCTCGGTATCGGGAATAAACGACGACATGTTGTTGAGCAGCGTGGTCTTACCCGAACCCGTGCCGCCGATGATCAGGACATTCATGTGCGAGAGGACGCAGGCCCTGAGGAACTCGACCATCTCTTTCGTGACGGAGACAAACTTGATGTAGTCGTCCCAGGTGATCGGATCGGTTCCGAACCGACGAATCGACAGCGACGGCCCGTCGATGGCCAACGGGGGAATCACGGCATTCACACGCGAGCCATCTTTCAGACGCGCATCCACCATCGGCGACACTTCGTCGCAGCGCCGGCCGACCGATGAGACGATCTTGTCGATCACGTGTAAAAGGTGCGCGTTGTCCTTGAAGCTGATGTTCGCCTTCTGCAGGTTTCCCTTGCGTTCGACATACACCTGCTTCGGCCCGTTGATCAGGATGTCGCTGATGTGCGGATCGGACAGGAGCGCCTCGAGCGGTCCGAGGCCAAACGTTTCGTTCAGGATTTCGATCACAAGGCGCTGCCGTTCGCTGTAGTTCAGCAGTGCGTCTTCCTGCTCGCAAAGATTGACGATGACCTGCTTGACTTCCTCCTTGACCTCGTCTCCCTTTCGCTTCCCGATTGCGGCCAGATCGAGCGTGTCCACGAGTTTTTTATGAATTTTCGTCTTGAGTTCGGAAAATTCATCGGACCGATCGTCTTGTTTTTTCGCGCCGACCGGACCCATCGGTTTCTTCGGCACAACGGGAATGGGCACTTCTTGTTTCACCGCGGATTCGGATCCCGGCGAGGCTGGAGCGGAGCCTGCATTCTCCGATTGTGTGTCTGCGGTCTGGGGTGATTTCAGCGTCGGTATCTTGGTTCGACCAAACATTCGGGTTCTCTCCCTTGTTGAATTCTTCCTTGTCGATCCGGATCCATGCAGGCGTCGAAGTTACAGCTCCGCCGCGTGAGTCAGTACGGAGATTGCGCGAAAGCCGCGTCGCTCTCTCGTCCCATGCGCCCAATCAAACGAAACGATCGATCGGGGTTCCCCTGGTATCGTGCTCGGATTCAATCGTCCCCCCCTGTATTCAGGCGTGTTGCCTTTCCCGTCGAACCCCCTCCGGATCCGGATTCGACCATTCAAGGCGCTTCCTTCATCAGCCTTGGACGACCCGCTCCGTTCCGGTCGATCCCATATTGGCGTTCTCTTCGATGTCGCCCGCGCCTTTACCAAAAATTCGGCCGAAGATTCCACCTTTCTTTGCAGAATCGGCGGCTTCTTCGGGTGTGTGTATCAATCGCGCGAGATCGCGTATCTCCTGGCGAACCCTGACCTTTTCGGCAAAGGTCATCAGAGGCTGTCCGATATTGATGCTGGCGCTGACGCTCTTCCAATCGTCCGAGATCGTGGCAAACATTTTTCGGTTTAGCGTCATCTCTACCTGTTCAAGTTCGAGGTGGGCCGATTCCCGCCCTATCCGGTTGCACACCAGTGAGATTCGCGAGGAATTGAATCCCAATGTGCCGAGTTCCTGAACCATCCGATCCGTGTTTCGTACGCTGGTGACCAGCAGTTGCAGTACCAGGAAGTTATAATCCGCCGCGTCGAGGACGCTTCTTCCGCCGGGATCATGCCGCGTCGGACCATCCACAACCACGTATTCGCACATCGCCTGCAGGCTCGTCAGAACATTCGCACAATGGGCGGCGGTGATCATCTCCGCCTGTGCAAACGACTGGGGCCGGCGTAACACATAGACCCCCGTCTCATGTTTGATCAGCGCGCGCATGATCATCTGCGGATCGAGTTCTTCCTGGGTCGAGCACAAATCGGCGACTGTATACTGGCCGTGCACGTCGAGCAGCGTGGCCACGTGGCCGAATCGGAAATCCAGATCGACGATCGCCACCTTCTCGTCGTCTTCCACCAGGTCCGCCAGTTCCACGGCCAGGTTCGTCGCGATTGTCGTGCATCCGACTCCCCCTGAACTTCCCATCACCGAGATCAACTTGCCCGGCTGTTTCGCGCTGGAACGGCTGGCCGCGATCCTCGAGATTGCCTGCTCCAACTCCTCGACATTCAGCGGCTTGACCAGGTATTCCTTGACTCCGGCCTTCATGGCGCTCAGAACGACGTCGCCCTCGGTCTGCTTGCTGAGCGCGAAAATGGGCAGATTCGTTTCCGTCTCGCGAAGCTGCCGCAGGCACTCGATTACCATCGCCGCGTTGGGATCGAGATCGGCAATGATCACATCGCACGGGAACTGCGCCACCGCCTGCGGCAACAGGCTCGCTTCGTCGAGTTCGGCGACGATCCGAAGCTGTGGGAGGGAGGTAATCGCTCGGCGCAATTCGGGTGCGGCGGATTCATTGGCTGTGTAGAGGATTGTGCGAACCGTCCGCGCCATGGCTGCCGGTCAAACCCCTTCCGGATCGAGGAATGCTCCCTCATGATTTCGAGCCGCGCGGCTCGATCTCCGTTTCCCTTATCGGCCGCCGCGACCGACACCTTAAGAACCCATTCCGCATTCGCACCGGGAACGGATGGATCGAAATGGATAACACTTGTATCGGATGCAAGCCGATACACAAGATCGATCGATTGCGATGTCCTGAAAATCGTACATCCTGACAGTTTTGACTGACCTTGGTGTCGATCAACGATCGACCGGCGGCACACACACGGTGCTCCGGGACTTCCCAGGGCCGATTATTGGATCAGGCGGACCGGCCGACGCCCGCCAAGCGTCTTGAAAATCTCTCGAAGCGCATTCACATATCGGGGCGCACCGTTGTTATCGGGATCGGGCGCATTATCGGCAAAGAAGTAGTGGTCGGGCGACGAGGCCATGTCGATGCAAAGTGCTTCGTTGACATCGGCTCCGACGCCGACGGAATAGACCGTCATCCCTAGTTCCTTCGCCGCGTTCGCCCGGTCCATGGCCCATTCAATCGCTTCGGGATGATTGTTTCCAATCGTCGCGTTGTGTGCGTTTACGTTCGGCGTTCCGTCGGTGAGCATGATGATGACCTTGGACGCCGATGGGCGCGCCCGATTGCTCGTCAATTCCTCGATGCCCGCATGCACACCCGCGCCAATATTGGTATAGACCGTGTCATGACCCGCCTGAAACGTGAACATCGAATCGGGAATCGTCTGCAAAGCCTCGGCAATCGATAGACCGTTATGGGGCGTAGTCAGATTCTCGCGATGGATCCCGAATTGCCCGAAGGTTTCGAGTGATACATGATCCTGCGTCCGGAGGAAGACGATCTCATCGATCATGGCCTGCACCGAATTTTTCACCGAGCGCAATGGCTCCTCCGGCGTATTGGCGAGTTCCGGCGTTCGATCGTGCCGGTTCCGCTGCTCGAGCAGGTAGTTTACAAAAGTCTTGATACCATAGCGATACCGCAGGTGGGTGTCGGTCAGATACATCCTCGTATAGTTCGATAACACGTATTTGATATAACCGCTCCAGTTGCCCCGAAGATACGGATACGAAACAACCTGCGTCAACTCGTCTCTGTCGACCAGTGTGTCCCCATTGCCGCCGTCCTGGTATTTCGAGTTCGGCATGCCGCTCTTCCAGCCCGCCAGCCCCAGCAGAACCTGCACGCGCCGTCGATAGTGCGAGGAATACTGGTCGTTTTCGCTGTTCAACAGGACTTTACGCTCGTCCGCCGAATAGCCCGACTCGATCAGATTCTCAATCACATCCGGATCGGTGACAGGTGCGTATCGAGGAATATAATAGAGACCGCCGTCGGATTCCGGCCGGTAGGCACCCAGGATGATGTTGCTTCCGTATCCGGTCATCCAGCCCCATCGGGGGCCGGCCGGATTCGAACTTCCCCCACTCGGTTCGGACCCCGGATCGGGATTGCCCCCCAGGCTTTGCGGAACGCCCGGTCCCGTCCCCGGAGCGTAGTTCATGCTTGAGAGCGGCCCGGGTGCGGGCGGATTCTCTCCGTTGCGAATGCCCGATCTGCCCGTCCTGATCGGCAGCGCGGTCCAGATCTTTTTCAGATTCACTTGCACGCCCGGTCGGGTTCCGCCGCTATCGGATGGGAAATTCTGGGTGTGACGAAGTTCACTGTCGTCGTTCATGGACCCCGACAGGTCGATGACCAGGGCGATATCGCGTGGCACGAGCATGGCCGTGGCGCTGGCCCGCATCGTGGCACCTTCCAGGCCCAACGATTTTGCACACAAGTGCGAAACCGGCCCGTCCGCTGGCGTCTGATCACGGTGTAGCGTCACGCGAACCGCGTCGTAGGGTCGCTCATTCGGATGGAATTCGTACGGGTTCGAACGGCCCGCCGTCATGATGGCATGGCCCAACACAACGTCGGTCTGAACAAGATCGGCACGTCGCCCCAGGATCTTATTCAGGTCGGTGAATCGGCCGGCCTCCTGCATCGTCACATCGGAGATGTTTTCGATCGATCCCAACCGAGACGCAGCCACCAGCGCCGCGGCGTCAACCGCACCTTGGAGTTCCTGTTTCGCGCTGTACATCAGGCACGTATCGACTGCCAGGGCAACGACACCGATTCCGACCATGCCGCCGAACAACACGGATGGCACTATGACGGCAGTGCGGCGATGCATCTTTCCCCTCTTCGTGAGCGAATACATTCCGACCCCTCGTCGAACACGGGGCGCAGGGATACACGGATCGATATCCCTAGCCAATAAACAATATTGTGAGTTATATGGTTTGCCCGAGGCCTCGGAAATCGGCCCACGGGGTAAGAATGGCTGCCATCGCGTGCAGCCTGTGATCTATGTTACTCGGGTGCCATGCTTACACGACCCGGCAGTATCGGGTCGGGTGAGCATGCCTCGGGTGCAACATGAAATACACTCAGTCCTGAAAGGGCGCTTGCAACCAGGAGTGGCCGTTGATTTCATTGAATCAGCCGGTCCGTCAGGATCATCGATGGAACAATACATCCCCACAGAAACCCGCATCAACAAACGTGTCCATGCATGACATCGTCCCGGACAGGGATGCTTCCCTTCCCGGTTGCAAGGGCGGGCACGGTTGCCCGCCCCTGAACTGACGCGCCTTATTTCCGGCCGAACTCGGCCAGACCCCACGGGCCACGAAGTGCGAGCTGCGAAGTCGGCCAGCTCGATACGCCACCGACCCGAGTCTTCACGGGGAACTCATCCCGAGGCACACGCTCCGGCTCCGGTCGCGGCTTGGGAGTTCCTTCGAGCTTCTGCATGGCAAAGAGTTCCATATCGGTCGGTTCCGTCATGAGGCTCCCCGGCGGCGGCGCCACCTGGTGGGGATCCAACGGCTCGACCAGTTGCGGCGTGACCAGGACAACCAACTCGGAGACCGACCTCTCGTAGCTGGTCGAACTGAAGAAGGTTCCCAGGATGGGAAGATCGCCCAGGCCCGGAATCTTCGCCGCGTTGGCGCGAACCTGATCGTTCAACAATCCGGCGATCGCGAAGGTCTGACCGTTTCCACATTCGATCGTCGATTCCACGCGACGCGTCGTGAAGGTGAACAGCGGAAATCCGCCCGCGATCTGATTGGTCGGGAGCGCATCGCTGACCTCGGTCATGATATGAAGCCGGATGACCTGCCCACCGAGAACGGTCGGGGTGAATCCAAGTCGAACACCAAATTCGTGGTAATCGATGGTGATCGCGCCGGCGACCGCGCCGCCCTGCGCCACGGGAAT
This sequence comes from Phycisphaerae bacterium, assembly GCA_046754005.1. Taxonomy (GTDB): domain Bacteria; phylum Planctomycetota; class Phycisphaerae; order UBA1845; family UTPLA1; genus CAYXGR01. The sequence continues at coordinate 12,485 of JBHHUV010000031.1, forward strand.
CGGAATCTCTCCACCGGCCAGGAAAGTAGCGGTCTGACCGCTGATGGCCACGAGGTTCGGCTCGGCAAGCGTGCGTGCCAGGCCGTTTTCCCGCAAGGCATTGAGGAACATCTGGAATTCCGCACGGGGGAATCCGAAGGTCATGTTCGTTGACGGCAGGTTGGCCGTGGGCCCCATCGCAAAGATCTGCTGCCCGGTCAGGACATTGGCCACGCCGCCGCTGCCGAACACAGTTGGATTGAGCTGCCCGAGATTGTTGGCGAAGAAAAAGTCACGGGAGAGATTCGAAGCGCCCGCGGCCCAGTTGATCCCCAGACGCCGGGTGGCATTCTTGTTGATCTCGGCGACGACCACACGAAGCATCGTCTGCTGAACCCCGGCGATGGTCAGATTGCTGCGAATCTCACCACCCTGAATCAAGCCCGCCATCTCGGTGATCTGATGGGCGGCCTCCGTGTCGGGCACGGTCCCGTTGAGGAAAATAGTGCCGTTCACGCTTCTCGTTTGAACTCTCGCCGTCGGAGACACCGACTTGATGAACGAATTCAGCAGGCTCAGGTCCAACTCGACATCGACGTGAAAAGTGCGCTGCTTTTCTCCGATCCTCAGAAGCAGTTGCGTGGTTCCGAAGCTTCGGCCGGAGATGACGATTCGCTTCGGCGACGTGAGATAGACGTCCGCGATCGTCGGATCCGCGACTTCAACCCCGTCCACGGCCTTCAGGAGATTGATGACCGCGGTAGCGTTCCGACCGACCCGGACGCGCTCCGCCTTCTTCTCGTCGACAATGATCGACTCGATGAAGGTATCCGGGGCCTTCTTATCGTCTTGTTGAGCGGCCTGCTTGTTTTTCTTCTGCTCTGCGAGAGTGGAACTGAGCGCCGCCATGTAGGCGGGTACCTTGACGTCCTCGGCATCTTCCGCCTCTGCCGGTTCAACAGGATCCGACGGTTCTTCGGACGCAGGAGCCGACTCGATACCGTCTTCGCTGTCCTCGAACAACGGAGACGGTTCGATTCTCGAATAAGACATCTCCATCGCGAGCGGCGGAAGCGGCCCGTCGAGAGATGCGGGACGATTCGCGGCCACGGAGATGATTTCTTCCTCATCCACGCAATCCGGATCATCCCAGAGCATCGTTCCACTGTTGGTCAAGACGCCCACCATCGGCCCGATCGGAACGGGCAATGCCGCGGGTGAAGCCGTCACGTTAAAC
>JBHHUV010000032.1:0-13646 GCA_046754005.1 Phycisphaerae bacterium
TCGTTGCCGTAGAAGGTCGTGAGAAACTCCGAGGCGGTGAAATAGAACCAGAAGAGCGACATCACCAGCAGCAGCAGGCCCAGGTTGTTGAAGTGAACTTTCTTCAAATATTCACCCAGCCCATAGACCCAGCGGATCAGGGCCATGGCCACGATCAGGGCGGCGATCCCCGAGAAGATCGCCCCGACGACGAAGTAGGGGCCGAAAATCGCGCTGTGCCACATCGGCTGGATGGTCATGGCGAAGACGAAGCTGACGACCGTGTGAACCGAGATGGCGATGGGGATGACCACGACCGCCATGATGCTAATGAGAATTTCCAGCACGCGATGCTGCTTCGGGGTTCCGGTCCAGCCGAGTGCAAGGGTGCGGTATAACCAGGGATGCTTGTTCGTGTGGTCCCGCAGGATGGCGATATCGGGGATCAGTGGTAGATACAGATAGAGGGTGCTGCCCGTCAGGTAGACCGTGATGCTGCACACATCCCACAGCAACGGCGACTGCAGGCGGCCGAACATGATCACGTTGAGCATGCGATCGGGGCGGCCGAGATCGATCAAAATGTTACCGACACCGAACATGATGACCATGACGGTGATGACTTCGGCCGAGCGGGTGATGGTTCTCCGCCACTCGGCGCCGACGATGCGGAGGATCGCCGAGATCAGGGTGCCCGCGTGAGAGATGCCGATGAAGAAGACGAAATTGGTGATGTAGAAGCCCCAATAGATCGGGCGGCCGAGACCAGTCACGCCCAAGCCCTCGCGATACTGCGTCAGGTAGGCAAAGACGCCGAGGGCGATGACGCTGAGCAGCACGGCGACGGTGATGTAGAACTTCGGACCGGTATGGAGAATCGGCTGAAGCAGGATGTTATCTTCGAGCAGGGGGGGCGGCTCAGGCCGCCGGGCAGCAGCGGTCACGTTAATCACCCTCCCTCAAATAGATCACCTTCGGTTCGGTTCCCAGGTCTTCAAGCAGCTTGAAGGCTCGGCGGCTCTTGGCGAGTTCGGAGACTTCGCTCTTCGGGTTGGCCATGTCGCCGAAGACCATCGCGTCGGTCGGGCAGGAGTCCACGCAGGCGGGCGTATATTCTCCATCTTGAAGGGGTCGGTCTTCGGCCCGGGCCTGATCTCGCGCATTCTGCAGGCGGTGATGGCAAAAGGTGCATTTCTCCACGACGCCTTTCGGTCGCACCGACACATCCGGATTCAGATAATTGGACATCGGTTCAGGCCATTCCGGCGTGCTCCAGTTAAAATAGCGGGCGGTATAGGGACAGGCCGTGGTGCAATAGCGGCAGCCGATGCATCGGCTGAAGATCTGACCGACGATGCCCTCCTCGTTCTTGAAGGTCGCCCCGACCGGGCAGACCTTGACGCAGGGCGGATCGTCACAATGGAGGCAGGGCCTCGGGAGCAGGCGATCCATGACCTTCGGATGCTCGCCTTCGCCGGTGAAGGGGATCATCTCCATCCAGGTAAAGGCACGACCGCGGTTGGCCTCGGTGGGTCCTGTTGGTGGGAGATTGTTTTCCACCTGACAGGCCGTTACGCAGGACTGACACGCCGTGCAGCGGTCGAGATCGATGATCATGCCCCATTTTGCCATTCAGATTGCTCACTTTCGTTACGAGTTTCGAGTTACGAGATTCGAGTTACCAGTTGCGAGTTAATCGAATGTGGTCTTGAATCTGAAATCTCAAATTTGAAATCTCAAATCTCAAACAAAAAAGCAAAACTTGAACCACACAATAGAAATCCGTAATCAGTTAATCCGCGATCCATAATCCGCAATAGTCACTCTACAATCGTCAATCCACAATCGTCCTCACGCCTTTTTTATTGAGGCGCGTGTTTTGTTCCACAGGGCGGTGCCCGTCAGTGGGTCCGTCCGGCTGTCCACCAGGACAGACGGATTTTCCCCGATGCCCTTGCACCAGCGACCGCCGGATTGGTGACCGAAGCCGAAGGGGATGGCGATTGTCTCGGGAAGCAGTCCGGCGTAGATTTTGACCGGTAGCCGCAGCCTGCCGCGAGTCGTCCGAACTTCCACCCAATCTCCGTCGTGAAGGTCATTCGCATGGGCCGTTTCGGGATGAAGTTCGACCCAGGTTCGCCATTTCTCAAACATGTAGGCCCCGGCGATGTCGTTCAGCCAGGGGAGATTGGGGCTGGAGACGCCGACGAGATTTGGCAGGGCATAGACGTAGAGATCCAAGGGATAATCGGCACTGGGTTTCCGAGGCTCGATCTGGCAGTCCGGCAGACAGCGACGCGTGGCGTCACCCAGCCCATTCGAATCCGGGATCGACGCAAAGGTGCCCTCCAGATAGGCCGATCGAAACGCGAACCGGCGCTTGGGATTGCGAAACACACGGTCCCATTCGTGATGAAAATAGATCGGATCGGTCCAACCGCCGCCGGCCAGCACATCTCGTTTGAAGGCGTCGTAGTCTTTTGCGAACGGGGCTCGCCAGCCGCGGCGCTCCAGCAGTTGCGCCCAGCTTTCCTCGTTAGCCGGTCCGAATGCCGCTCCCTTGCCCGCCTTGAACAAGGCGCGACAAACGGCGTCAACCGCCGCTTTGCCGTCGGCCCAGGGCAGGGCCTCGGCGATCGGGCTGCCGAGCCGTTTGGAGAGATCCCGAACAATCTCGTAGGGATCGCGCATCTCGGGACGCGGTGGAAGCACCGGGTGCGAGATGGTGACGACCGGATGGCCGCGAAGCGTGTGGGCAACGTTGAAGTCCCATCGATGGAGGCTGTGGATGGGGGGGAGGATCAGGTCGGCATGGCGCGTGCTGTCGTTGTGATAGGCGGAGAAGGCCGCGATAAAGGGAACCGACGCGAGCGCCTCCGCGAGGTGTGCCCCTTTGGCAGATGAAAAGACCGGATTGGCATCGACCAGGAAAAGCGCCTTCGCCGGATAGGGCCGGCCCTGTAGCAAAGATTCCGACAACAGGTCCACGGCGTTGTCCGAGAGCCGGTGTTGTGCGTCTCCGCCGTCCAGCCGGGGCTGGGCCAGCCCTCGTTCGGCGATTGCATCAAGGCCGACGTCCTCATTGAGGAGCGACAATTCCTGGAACACGGTCACGCCACCGGGGACGTCGATGCTGCCGACCAGGGCGTTGAGGCAGTGGATGGCCATGCGATCGTAGGCCGACTGGGTTCCGCATCCGCCGCCGTCGTAGCCCAGGGCGATCGCCGGTCGCTGCGTCCCGAATGCCCGGCCCAGGCGGAATAGCGTCCCCTCGGGTGCCCCGGTCGCCGCTTGAACCTTCTCAGGCGTGTATTCTTGCAAGACTATCCGCCGGAAGCCGAGAAGCCCATCTTCGCCACCGTTGCCGGATGGTTTTTCATCCTCGAAGCCGTAGCCGTGGCGCTCCACGAAGGCCCGGTCATACAGCCCTTCGCGGATGATGACATGGGCGATACCCAGGGCCAGAATCCCCTCAGTCCCCGGCTTGATCGGCACCCATTCATCGGCCTTCGCGGCTGTCAGCGAGAAGCGCGGTCCCAGATGAACCCACTTCGGGCGATATCCAGGGCGGCCTCGGCGAAACTCGGCGAACCCTCGCGCCGCCTGTTCAGCGGACCAGTGGGCGTCGAGCCATTCGCTGGAAAAAGACAGGACGAAGGCGGCCTTGGCGATGTCGTAGCCCAGCCGCTGGCGGATGCCGTGGGTCGCCAGGACGGCGGGTGATACGCCGAGGTTGTCATCGGGAGTGGCCTCGATCAGATTCGGCGAACCGTATGCATGGACAAAGCGCCGCCAGGCGGTTCGGATCAATCCGCGATCGCGCCCCAGGATCACGGCCAGCCCCTCGGGATTGCCGCCGGCGCGCATGGCCCGCAAGGGTTCGGACAACATCTTCAGTGCCGTGTCCCAATCGACGGGCTCCCATTGATCGGAATCCCGCCCACCCACGCGCTTGAGTGGGGTGTGCAATCGATCGGGATTGTACAAATCCTGCAGGACGACCGAGGCCCTTGAGCAGAGACCGCCGCGATTGATGGGATGGGTGGCATTGCCCCGGACGCCGACGGCACAGCCGTGGACGACGCGCATGTTCAGACCGCAGCCGCCGGGACACATGGTGCAGAGTGTGTTGGCGAAACGCTCGATCTTTCGTGGCGCTTCGCCGCCGGCATAGTCGATATGCCAGGATCGCGGGGCCGCATAGGCACAGGCGGTGGTTCCGTAGGCGGCGGCCAGGGCGGCGAGAAACTCTCGGCGGTTGAGATCCAGCCAGTCCTTCGATGGTGGATTATGGCTCGTATCCGGGCGTACCGGGAGCGGATTGTCGGTGTTCGCCGGGTGCGAACTTTCTGCCATACTGTTTATCTCCCGTGACGTCGTATCGCCAATCGTCAATCCGCATTCGCCTCAGCCCAGTCGCTTGATCGCGTTGGACTGGAGATCGTGTAACCAGATTGTCTGCATTGCATGCAACCGCTGGCCGATGACGCCGGCCAGGTTGCGCATGAACAGGTAACCTTCTCGCGGATGTTCTTCGAAATAGGATTCAAGCAGGGGACGATCCAGAGAGGTCACCCGGCAGTCGCTTGCACAGCGCGCCGCCAGGGTGAATCGGTGGGGATCCACCAATGCCGACCAGGCCACGACGTCGCCGGGCTGCTTGGTCTCCATGATCAGATCCCGGGTGACCCCCATGATCTGGATGGGAAAGAACAATTCGACTACGCCGTCCTGCAGGACCATGAGCTCGGTGGCATCCTCGCCGCGATCGAACAGCCGGTCCCCCGACTCAAAGGATTGGGCCTTCCCCCGCGCGCAAAGCTCCCCGATGCTACTCTGTGGAATGTCTCTGAAAATATTGGAACGCGAAAGGATTTCGGCAACACCGGACATAGGAGGAACCGATTCGTTGGTCGCCGCGCCTCGGCGGAAGAAACATCCGCCGTCCCGCGCGATCCCGAACTCGGAGCACGTAATTGCAATAACCGTGCCGTATCATTTATGGGAGTTACGGCGGTGACGGGCGACACGGCGTCGACTAGTCGACAAGATTGTGGGAATAACCACAATCGCGGCGGAAAAATACCCATACTCCTCATTGTAGATATGACGTTGCGATCGCGTTGATCGTTCTCGACTTTTTTCGGACAAGTGCATGATTATTCGATATAGGTGGAGGCTCCGTGGCGGCGCGAGGCCTCGAACGTGCTTGCCGTCCCGCAAGGCTACATGGGTGCTGCCGCTTCACAATTCCATCTGGTCGATCCACCCGGTTGACGGGAGATGTGAAACCGTAGAACATTCACGGTTCGAGTGTTGGCACATTGATTGCTGCCGTGTATTTGCGGACAATCCGTATGCCGAGGGTCCGCGTTCATGCGTCAGACACGTGGGCGTTCGTAACAGGCGTTGAACAGGTCAGTATGGCAGTGACTCCCGGGAGGAAGATACGATGAAGACACGATTCACGATCCTGATGATGATCATTCTGTGTGGCATGGGCCTTACGATCGGCTCGAAGGCGTCACCCGATGCAGTGAAGAATGGGTCAAACTGTCTCGCGGCGGCACCGGCACTGGACCCTTCGGCACTGCTCAGCGGAGAGGCGCCGAAGTCAGGAGACAAGAAGGCCACCTATACCTACGTTGGCAGCAAGAAGTGCAAGATGTGCCACATGAATGTTCACAAGAGCTGGGCCAAGACCAAGATGGCTCAGGCGTTCGAGACGTTGAAGCCGGGCAACGCGAAGGAGATGAAGGAAAAGTTCAAGCTCGATGTGAATAAAGACTATTCTAAAGATGAGAAGTGCATCAAGTGCCACACGACTGGATATGGGTTGGAAGGCGGCTACGCGATTCCCGCCGCCGATGACAAGAAGGCCCAACGCAAGGCGAAAAAGATGCAGGGCGTGGGATGCGAAAGCTGCCACGGACCTGGCAGCGGATATGTCAAGGTCTTTAAGGATATTCTGAAGTCGAAACGCAAGTACAAGGTCGAGGAACTCTACGCCGTCGGCCTGCAAAAAGTCAGTAAAGATACGTGTCTGAAATGCCATAACGAGGAGAGCCCGACGATCAACCCTGGTGACACATTCGACTACGAAAAGAAAAAAGATCAAGGCACCCACGAGCACAAGCCGCTCAAGCAACGCGAGGGGTGACGTATGGAGACTAGAGACTAGAGACTAGAGACTGGAAATTGAATCTTCGATAGTGGCGCCGTTTCCAACCGGTACGAACACTCAGTTCTCACAACTCACAACACGAAACTCAACTCTGCGCTTTTTTTTCGGTCGAGTCCGAATATGTTCGATTCGTCGGAGTCAGTGATTGGACCCATCCTGTTTCCGGCGGTTGATGACCGATCTATTCGGACCCTCTCAGTTCTCTGACTGACTTCTGAATCACATCCGATCACACCCCACAAACATATTCAGTCTACCTCCCGCTGTTCCGATATGGCGACAGAAAGGAATCCATATGCGGATAGGCCGCTGTGCGCTGATCGGGATCGTCATGCTGGGGTCACTCCGCGCGCGGGCCGTCGCGGAGGAGAAGGGGGCGGAACTGAAGGAGCGGCTGGCGGCCCAGGAGGCGCTCAACCGGGAGTTGCTCGAGCGCCTGGAGTCTCTGGAGGCCTCCCAGGCTTCCCTGCTCAAGACGATCGATACCATCATCCAACACCCTGATAATGATGCCGAGCGAAAAGCCGCACACGATGAGGAACGCGAGGCGCTGATGGACGAGTTGCGCGAGGAGTTCGGTGAGGAATTCGCCGGACTCGAGGATCGATTGGACCTGCTTCCCGACTTGGGCGGCTACTACGACTTCGAATACATCAACGACGGTCTCAAGGACAGCCCCGGCGAGTTTCGCCAGCATCACGTCTCGCTCTTTCTGGCCAAGGAGTATGACGATTTCCGGTTTTTCTCCGAAATCGAGTTCGAGTTCGGAACGCGTTTCGGCGGTGAGGGTGGGTTGGATCTGGAAGAGGCGCGGGGTGAATTCAAGCTCGAACAGGCCTGGGCGGAGCGCCACATCCTGGAACCGTTGACGCTTCGCGGCGGCCTGGCGCTGACGCCGGGTTACTGGAACGTAAACCACTATCCCAACGTCGTGCTCTCCACCCGGCGACCGCTGATGGTTCGCCGCGTCTTCCCCGAGAGCTTTGTCGGCGTCATGGGCTACGGAACAAAATATTGGGACGACTTCGGCGTGACTTATTACGCCTATCTCGGGAACGGCGTTTCAGACGACGCCGCCAAGAACGACGACAACGAGGGCAAGGCTGTCGGCGGTCGTGTCTCGTTTCACATTCCCACGAAGGGTAAGTTCGAAACCTTCGATGTCGGCCTCAGCGGCTATCACGAGAGCCCGACCGGTGAGCAGCGCACGCGCACCTGGGGTTTCGATGCTCAGGTTCGAGAAGGCCCGTGGGAAGTGTTGACGGAATTCGCGGCGCGCGACGCGGAAGAGGATCGGACCGGGTTCTATTTTCAGCCGAGCTATCGCTACAACGAAAAGTGGGCCGCGTTCTATCGGTATGACATGTTGCACATAGAACACCTCGGAACGACCCAGGAGCACTCGGTGGGGGTCAACTATCGGCCGATCCCCGAGGTGTCGCTCAAGCTGGAGTACTTTCGATCGGTTCTCTCGTTTGACGAGGACTCGAACGGGGTAGCGGCCTCGATCGCGATTTCGTTTTGAGTTGTGAGTTTCCAGTTTGCTAGATGGATTCATTTGAATGCCGGTTCGAGGAGTGACATTCGCGGGATTTCTGATTCTCCTGGTGATGACCTGCGCCCAGTCGGAGGCCGGGCCGCCGAAGCCTGCAACGACCAAGCCAACCTCCAAGGCGACCTCACAGCCCGCGTCCGTTCCTGAGAAGCCGATTCGAATCGCCGTTGTCGTCAGCCCGAAAAATCCTATTACCACGGTCTCGTCGCGCGATCTTCATCGAATCTTCCTTCGCCAGAAGACGAAGTGGCCCAACCACTGGAAGATCACCGTCTACGATCAGCACACCAAAAATCCCATTCGCACGGAGTTTTCTCGGCGGATTCTGGGCAAGACGCCCGCCCAGCTCAAGGAGTATTGGCTGAACCTCAAGCTGACGCGTGGGCTCAAGCCGTCGAAGACCTGTCGATCGCCCCGCCTGGTGAAGCAATACCTCAAGCGGGTCAAGGGTGGGATTGGCTACCTGTACGAAGACGAGGTGGACAAGACCGTCAAGGTTATCAAGTGGATCGAGCTGGATCGGAAGCAGAAATGACCCGCGCCGCGAAGACAACTTACGCGGACATCAAGCGGGTTCTCATCCTGTGCGTTCTGATTCTGACCGTGGTCTCCGGCGCGAGCTTTCTGATCTATCACGAGGGAGCGAAACGGCTTCGTGTCGGGGCCGAAATACACCAACGGCATGAGACCTCCATCGCCAGGGCCGGGACGGAGGGGATGATTCGCTCCCTGATCGAAAACATGGAACTGTTGGCCCGGCAACCCATGATGATCGAGCTTCTCGACGGGGATGTCGATCATGAAATTACCGATCTTCTGGAAACCACGCATGAAAAAAATGCGTCCTATGCTGAACTCTGCTGCATCAGTCCAGAGGGCAAGGTCCTGGTTTCTACCAATACAGACCAGGTGAACGAACAGTTCGATCCTCCGTCTGCGGCTCTGACGAAACTAAGAGGAGGGCTTCGAGCCGAAATCAGACAGATAGAAAAAAATGTGATAGTTGAAGTGCCCATCTTCTGGCAATTCGACGAACGAGAATGCCTCGGCGTCCTTCGGGCGAAGGTTGATATCGATGGGTTTCTGGTTCAACAACTGGACTGGTGGGTGGCCCTGACAACCGCCTCCGGCCGGGTACTCGCCCATCGCGGCGGATTCAATCCCGAGATGATCGACCTGGACAGCAAGGAACAACCCTATGCCGACAATGGGCGCGTGATCATCAACCATGCCCGACTGAAGTACCCTGCGGGTGTGTTCGGTCCCGAATGGACCGTCGTCGTTGCGGATACCGAAGACGAGTTGTTCGGAGAAATCTGGGTTCTGGGCAGGATCACCGGAGGGATGGCGATCGGTTCGGCGATCGCCGTCGTCATATTGATCCTGGGATTCAGCGGCCGTCAACGGGCCTTGATCCAACAACTCCAGGAACGCGGTCAGGCGTTGGAAGACAACACCGTGGCCTTGGAATCGTCCAATCTCGCACTGAAGGAAGCCAAAATCGCCGCAGAGGCGGCCACAGTCGCCAAGAGCGAGTTCCTCGCCAACATGAGCCACGAAATCCGTACGCCCATGACCTCCATCCTGGGATTCAGCGAGACCCTCTCCGAGAATATTGTCAAGCCGGAGAATCGGGATGCTATCACGACAATCACACGAAACGGCCAGCATCTTCTCGATATCATCAACGACATCCTCGACCTCTCGAAAATCGAGGCGGGCAAGACGACCGTGGAACAGATTCCCTGCTCGCCCTGTGCGCTGGTGTCTGAAGCCGCCTCACTCATGCGGGTTCGAACCGACGCGAAGGGCCTCACATTGGAAGTCACGTACTACTCAGGACCGATTCCCGAAACGATCCAATCGGACCCCGTCCGAATTCGACAAATACTCATCAATCTGATCGGCAATGCGGTGAAGTTCACCAAGACCGGCGGGATTCGAGTGATCACGAGTTTCGTCAACGACGCGGGTGAGCCTCGCATTCAATTTGACATCGTGGACACGGGAATCGGCATGACCGAGTCTCAGGCGTCCAGGTTGTTCCAGCCCTTCAGTCAGGCCGATACCTCGATGGCCCGCAAGTTCGGCGGGACCGGTCTGGGGCTGGTCATCAGCAAGCGATTCGCTGAGATGCTCGGCGGCGACATTGTCCTCGTCGAAACACGTGAGGGGAGCGGCACCCGTTTCCGCGTTACGATCGCAACCGGTCCGCTGGAGGGCGTGAAGATGCTTGAGAATCCCGGAGCCGAACCCATCGCTCCGGTTGCCGTGGCCCAGCCGTCTGCTTCTGCACTCTCTCAGACACTTGATTGCCGCATCCTTCTGGCCGAGGACGGTCTGGACAATCAACGGTTGATCAAGCACATCCTCAGCAAGGCGGGCGCGGACGTGAGCGTGGTGGAAAACGGGAAGCTCGCGTTGGACGCGGTTCTGGCCACGCTGGAGGGCAGTGACGGCGGACCGGGAATCGATCTCATTCTCATGGACATGCAGATGCCCGTGATGGACGGCTATCTGGCGACGGCCGAGATTCGCAAGAAGGGGTGGGACGGGCCGATCATCGCGCTGACGGCCCATGCGATGGCCGGTGATCGCGAGAAATGCCTCGCCGTCGGCTGCGACGACTACGCCACCAAACCCATTCACCGAAAGTTGTTGATCGAGCTGATCAACCGGCACCTGGCATCAAAGGCTGAGCCGGCCGTGGTGAACTAGATACTAGAGACTCGAAACTAGAGTCTCGATACTAAAAACGACCTCCGTATGGATAAACCTGGATCTGTGAAAACGAATTCGAATCCGGTGAGTAAGATCCCCTCCGGCATCATCGCCATCCTGATCCTCTGCGCGATGATGCTCGCGGTGATCTTCGGGGCGAGCTATCTCATCTATCACAAGGGCGCCGAGGCCCTGCGGGCCGAAGCGCGGGCTCATCAAGAGCGTGAGGTCACCATCGTGCGGATCGGAACGCAGAGCATCATTTCCGCCTTGATCGAAAACATGGAACTCTGGGCCCGCCAGCCGGTGATGGTCGAACTGCTCGACGAAGACGTCGATCACGAAATCGCAGAGTTGCTGGAAACGACGGAAAAACGGTTCACTTTTCTTGAGGAATTGTCCGGCATCGACCCGAGCGGCCGGGTGGTGGTATCCACGCATACGGCCCACGTTGGAATGCGGTTCGAACCACCACAGGCCGAACTGACGGCCATCAAGGGAGGGCTGCGCGCTTACATCAAAGAGTCCGGTGATCGTGTCACCCTCGACGTCCCGATCTTCTGGACTTTCGACGAGCGCGAATGTCTCGGGACTCTGCGAGCCACGTTGACCGCGGATGCCTTTTTGATGAGCAAGCCGGATTGGTGGGCGGGGCTGACCACTGCGACCGGTCGGATGCTGGCGCAGAAAGGCCCCACGCTGCCCGACCATATCGACCTGAGCGTGTGGGACGAGTTTTTTCCCGGCCTCGGGCGGGTGACGAAGCACAGCGCACGGGTGGAGCTTCCGCCGGGCGTGGATGGACCCGACTGGTACGTCGTGATTTCCGACCCCTACGATACGTTGTTCGGCGAGATCCGCGTCTTCGGCGCCCTGACCGGCTGGATGGCCTTTGGATCTACGGTTGTCATTATACTGCTCGTCGTCGCGTTTACGTGGCGGCAGCGCGGTTTGATCAACCTTGCGGCGAGAAGTCAGGCCCTCCAGGAAAACGCCAGGACGTTGGAGGCCTCCAACAAGGCCTTACTGGAGGCCAGCATCGCCGCGCAGGCATCCACCCGCGCCAAGAGCGAGTTTCTCGCCAACATGAGCCACGAATTGCGAACCCCGCTCAACGGGGTCATCGGCATGACCGGTTTGCTGCTGAAAACGGAGTTGAACAAGCGCCAGCGAAAGCTGGCCACGCTGGCCAAGTCTTCCGGCGACTCCCTTCTGGAATTGATCGACAGCATCCTGGATTTCTCCAAGATCGAGGCCGGTCGAATCGAGCTTGAGACGACCGAATTCGATCTGTATGAGACGGCGGAAAAGGTGGCGGTCACGCTGGCTCCGGCAGCCGAGGACAAACAGCTCGAACTCATTCGCAGCATCCATCCGGAGGTGCCCAGGCAGGTGCGCGGCGATCCCACTCGCCTGCAACAGGTGCTCACCAACCTGATCAGCAACGCGATCAAGTTCACCGAGAAGGGACAGGTTGCCGTCCGCGGCGAATTGGAAGAAATCGGTGATACACACGTCGTCGTCCGTTTCACCGTGACCGACACCGGCATCGGCATCGCCCCGGATCGGATGGATCGTCTGTTCCGATCATTCTCGCAGGCTGATAGCTCGACGACTCGTAAATACGGCGGGACCGGTCTCGGCCTGACCATCGCCAGGCAACTTGTCGAATTGATGGGGGGACAAATCGGGGTGGAAAGCATGCCGGGCGTGGGATCCATCTTCTGGTTCACGATCCGGCTGGACACGCAACCCGGCCTCCGGCAAATAGGGCATAACCGAAACGAGGAGGATCCGAGCCGTTCGACGCGGGTGACAATCGGCGCGCGGATCCTTTTGGCGGAAGACAACGAGATCGGCCGGGAGGTCGCCGCCGTTACACTGAGCGAGGCGGGCTATCGGTGCGACGTCGTCTGCAACGGGAAGGAGGCCGTCGACGCGGCCCTGCGGGAAGACTACGACCTGATCCTGATGGACTGCCAGATGCCGGAGATGGACGGGTTCGTCGCCGCGGGTGTGATCCGGCAGCACGAGCAGGCGGGCACGGCGGCCCGGACCGGGCGGAAGATCCCGATCGTGGCCCTGACAGCGAATGCCATCAAGGGCGATCGTGAACGTTGCCTCGAGGCCGGGATGGATGATTATATGACCAAGCCGATCGTCCCGGATAAATTGATAGCAATCATCGAGACGCATCTGCGCCGATCCGAACCGTCCCGATGCACGTCGGGTTCAGGAAGCGACATGCGTACACCCCCATCGGGCGCCCACGACACGTTCTGCTTGCCGGTACCGCCCTTCGACGTCGACGATCTGATCGCGCGTTGGGGACACGATCCGGATCTGGTCGGCCGTCTCATCGAGCGGTTTCGCCATCACTGCCAGGCCGATCTGGAAGCGATCGAGGAGCGATTCCAGGCGGGCGATTGTGAACAGCTTGCCCGATCGGCGCACCACTTGAAGGGATCGGCTCACTATCTATCGGCGGACCGGCTGGGTGATGTCGCCGCCCGGTTGGAGGCGAAGTGCCGCGCGGGCGACCTGAGCGGCGCGCGGGGTAGTCTCGAAGAACTTCGCGTCGAACTGACCCGCTGTCTCGAATTCACCCCCCAGGCAATGGAGGCCGTCGCCAGGGCGTCCTGATATATTGACATATGCAGTTTCCAGTGTGGGCATTGCCTCCTCCTCATATTGTCTACATTCAAGGGGCCTGCATTTGTCTGCCCATGGCAGAGCCATCTGATCAAGTGGTTGGTAATGCGTGCTAGGCGCGGGCCTCGGCCTGGATGAGCAGAGGCGGGCGTCTTCGCCGGCGTCGTTTTTTGGGGGCGCCGGGGATGCGTTTTTCCGGTGGTCGGGGGGCGGCCTGCCCGGCGATTTCGAGGGCCTCCGAGGCCGTGGAGGCGAAGAAGTCGGCCTTGACCTCCTTCCAGAGTCCCCCGGCTCGGTTGAAGACGCCGCCTGAGACGAGGACGTTCATCTTCGGGCAGGCATCGATCTCCCGGATGGTGTCGATCATCTGTCGGACGATGGGGGCGTCGGTCGGCTTGCTTCCGACGATCATGAGCATGTCGGGCTGAAGCTGGCCGACGAGGGAGGTGACTTCGTCCTGGGGGATCCCGCCGCCGAGGAAAAAGACCTCCCACCCATCCGATTCGAAGAGGTCGGCGCACATCTGGGCGCTGATCTCCTCGGGTTCTCCGTCGG
>JBHHUV010000033.1:0-13584 GCA_046754005.1 Phycisphaerae bacterium
GTGCTCCGGATGCCGGGACGGCTGTCGGTCCACCGCCTGATGTGTCATGGACCCCCCGCCCCAGGGTACATGACATAATCGGCGGGTTTCGTTCGGGGCTATGCCAGTCAACAGTATCCCCCTATCAGAAAGCCCGTCGAAACGGACTGGTATGGAGAGGGGGTGCGTTTCACCGACCCAAGAGGCTCCGGCCTGAAACCCGCTATCAGCGGGGACGCCCCGTGAACGGGGCTGTTGGAAACCGATGCCACAGCATGGCCGCGCTTAGCTTGGCCAGGCCACCCGGCCTTGATTGAGTCTTGGAAGCCCGGCTAAAGCCGGCTGCAGGGACTTGGGAAGAGCACCGACCACCGACTGAAGTCGGTGGCAAACAACAAACTGCCCGGCTATCAGCCGGCAATCACGCCGCCGATTGTGTCATCGCCCCCCCCAACCACCAGGTATATCCCCTCAAATCATTCAACCCGTCTCAACGGGTTTTCCCCACACCAGCCGCATACCCAACATGACGATCAATGGGGAACCCCCAACGGTCAACCCCTGAAACCTTACTAATTATATCTTAAATAAGGAGTTACAGATCGATCCCCCCCCAATAAACATCCATTCA
Source organism: Phycisphaerae bacterium (assembly GCA_046754005.1). Classification (GTDB taxonomy): domain Bacteria; phylum Planctomycetota; class Phycisphaerae; order UBA1845; family UTPLA1; genus CAYXGR01. The sequence goes on from JBHHUV010000033.1 coordinate 611, forward strand.
CGATTATTTGCGGACCCATCCCCAATTCGCGCGACACGAATCCATTCGAGCAATTCTTCGAAAAAACACCCGATCCAATTCTCATTTTTTGTGCGAAAACCCTTGAATTGAGTCCGGGAAAAGTGCATACTAGCTTCTAGTTCTCAGTGACTCTGCGTTCCAGCGGATCCATCTTGCTCGCTGGAGGCCGGGCAGCCCGGGAGCGCATTTCGGTGCAATCGCACCAGAGGGGACAGATTGAGGGAATCTCCATAATCCGCTCTGGTGCCGATGGGTTGAGGCAATTGTGTACGTGGGGAAGAGCAGTTTACGGATGAGGAAGGAAGTAGAAATTCCGTTTTTTCAATTCATATCAGGTTACGAAGTTTCGGACATCACCGAGTCGCGGCGGGGGTGTCGAGTTGCGCGCAATCCGGAATCGCGTGGCGTCTTGTATCCGCGGCAGGAAGGTGACGCATAACAGCGGAAATGTGAATGGGACGTTAGTAATTTAGGTAAGTATGGTTTGTTATGTTAGTGGGTAAACCCAAAGTTTCTTTTCGGAAAGGGAACGAAATGACAGAAAGAAGCACGACGGCAGCCAGGTTGACCCTGGTATGTATGTGTATCTGTGCACTCGCCTTTGCGGGTGTGCTCGTCTCGACCGCGAATGCGGCGCCTCCGGTCGCTCCGACCGCGAAGGTCAGCAAGCAACTGCCCTACGGGCAGGCATTGGATCGGGCAGAGTTCTCCACGACGAACATCGCCCCCGCAAAGGGCTTGGCCGTCCCTTCGGATGGCACCCCCGGCAGCATTGAACGCGGCCCCGGCGTCGTCGTCAGTCAGTTGCCCAACCAGTCCAACGGTATCTTCTCCGATGCCGATTGCGACTTCTGCGGCACCCCGCCGACAGCCCAGGTACTGGCCGAGGACTTCAACCTTTTTGGTGGTGCGACCATCACCTCGATCCGCCTCTGGGTCGGTTTTTTCCCGGATGACCTCGATCCCACGGACAACATGACCGTCATCTTCCACAACGATGATGGCGGTGGTTTGCCCGGTACCGTCGTGGGTGCGGTTCAGTCCAACGCCCCGACAACCCGCGTATCCACGGGTGGGGTGCTCTTCGGTGTCAGTGAATGGGAAATGACCATCGATATTGCCGATGTCACACTCACCGCCGGCACCTATCACGTCGAGATCTACAACAACACCACCACCAGCACAGACAGCATGTTCTGGGAGGCGGGTGATATGGATGCCGCGCTCGGCATCATGGGCCAGTCCTTCGCCTTTGAGGCGCCGGGCTCCACCTGGATGCGCGACGGTGCCACCGACATGGCCTACGAGCTCATCGGCACTGCCGATGCGGTTCTCGGTGCCTGCTGCGACACATCGACCGGCGTCTGCACCGATGGTGTTGACATCCTCGCGTGTGCCGATCAGTTCACTGCGAACGAAGTTTGTGCCAATGTGTCCTGCCAGGTTTCCACCAACGGTAGCGACAACTGCGACGGCGCCCCGCTCGTCAACATCGGCGACGTCAACTCCGGTGATACCACCGGCGCAACGGTCGACGACACTTTCTTCGCCTGTGGCACCTCAATCACCGCCCCAGGCGTCTGGTACAGAGTCATCGGTAATGGCAACCAGCTCACTGCCACGACCTGCACCTCCTTCTTCGGTTATGACACAAAACTCACCGTCTTCTGTGCCTGCACCGATGCCAGCGAATTCTGGAACTGCGTCGGCGGCAATGACGACAACTGCTCCGGCGGCGGCTCCGGCCTTCTCAGTACCGTCACATGGTGCTCCGAGGCCGGCAAGGAATATCGCATTCTCGTCCACGGATTCTCCTCCGGCGAAGGCCAGTTTGAACTCGTGGTTCAGGACGGCGCGCCCTGCGGAAATCCGCCATCTTGTGCGGCCCCCGCACCTCCGTGCGAGGCATTCCCGAATGCCACACCCGAGAACGAGCCCAATTGCGGACTCCCGATCGGAACCGATGACACCAATGGTGGTTGCAACAGCGATCCCAACGTCTTCAGCCCGATCGTATGTGGCGAAACCTACTGCGGTACCGCCGGCAACGACGGCAATGGCCGCGACACCGACTGGTACCTCCTCGATATGGGCCAGCCCGGCACGGTCACCTGGGAAGTCGAAACTTCCTTCCCCGGCCTGATCGCCATCCTCACCGGTCCCTGCGACGGCTTCGACATTCCGGCCATCGCAACGACGGATGCCGGTGTGCCGCTGGCCATCAGCGCCCCCGTCCAGGCGGGCAACGTGATGCTCTTCGCTGCCACAGCCGGCTTCTCCGGCACACCGTGTGGCGCCGAATATCGCGCGTCATTGTCTGCCGATGTCGTCTGCGAAGCGGGTGCCTGCTGTAATCCCGATGGTACCTGTTCGGAACCGGTCGCCGAGGCCGATTGTATTGCCTCCGGCGGTGCCTATCAGGGCAACGGAACCGATTGCAGCGGCGAACCCGGTCCGTTTGTGTGTGGCGTCGATGGCGCCCCGGATGCAACGCTGACCGTTGAGGTCCACACCGATGCCTTCCCGGGTGAAACCTCATGGGAACTCGTCGAGCAGACCAGCGGCGTCGTCGCCTCCGACGGCCCGTTCGCCTCTGCGGACACCACGTTCACGCAGGATGTGGCGATCTGCAACGCGAGCTGTTATGACTTCACCATCTTCGATGCATTCGGCGATGGCATCTGCTGTGGCTTCGGCATGGGTTTCTACAACCTGTTGCTGGACGGCACACTGATCGCCACCGGCGGTGACTTCGGAAGCGACGAGACGGTCGCCAACATTGGCGGTTGTGGTGGCGGCGCACCGGTAGGCTGCAACCCGGCCGATGCCGATGGCACCATTACCATCGATGTCCTCACCGATGACTTCCCCGGTGAAACCTCCTGGGAATTGGTTGAGCAGGGAATCGGCGTCGTTGCGATGGCCGGCCCGTTCGCCAACCCCGGCGTCCATGAGATCACCAATGTCGCTGTCTGTTCCACCGCTTGCTACGACTTCACCATCTTCGATGCGTTCGGCGATGGTATCTGCTGCGGATTCGGCATGGGCAGCTACACCGTCTCCTTCAACGGGATGGTTGTTGGATCAGGTGGTGAGTTCGGTGCTGACGAAACCGTCGCCAACATCGGCGATGGTTGCGCAGGCGGCAGCGTCCCCTGTAGTCCCGAACTTGTCGATGGTCTTCTGACCATCCTCGTCCACACCGATGACTTCCCCGGAGAGACCTCTTGGGAACTGGACGAAAACAATGTGGGTATCGTGGCATCCGCCGGTCCCTTCGTGAACCCGGATGCCGACGAGATCACGGACGTTGAGGTCTGCTCCAGCAGTTGCTACACCTGGACCATCTTTGATGCGTTCGGCGACGGAATCTGCTGCGGCTTCGGCATGGGCTTCTACACCCTGACTCTGAATGGCGTAGAGATCGCCTCCGGCGGCGATTTTGGCGACATGGACGTCGTCGCGCAAATCGGCCCCGTCGAGTCCTGCGGCCTCTTGTTACCGTTCAACGGGGCTTGCTGCATCGGCGGCACCTGTGTTGATACGACCGAGGATTGCTGTGCCAACGTCGGTGGAACCTTCAACGGCTTCGGCACCTTCTGTTCGCTCGAGCCCACCATCTCCTGCCCGGCCGATACCACGGTCGAGTGTGATGGTGCTGGTAACACCGCCGAGTTGCTCGCCTTCCTCAACAGCGTGAGTCACTCGTCAGGTGTCTGTGGAGACGTCTCGCTCTCCACCGGCTTCGACGGAACTCCCGGATGCGGCGCGACCGGTTCGACGCTCGTGACCTTCACGGTCACCGACAACACGAACGGTCTGAGTGCCTCCTGTTCGGCGACGTTCACCATCGAGGACACCACGGCTCCGACCGTCACCTGCTCGGCCACCTCAACGACCGATCAGTCGTCGGATGGCAGCCAGGATAGCCAGGATGGCCTCGAAGGGGACGACCATCCCGGTGGTTCTCAGAGCGGCAGTCGCAACAGCGGCGGAAGCAATGCTGACAACAACGGCGGCGGAAGTCCTCCGGGCAACCTCTTGCTCGAATTCGGTGCAACCGACGTCTGCGGTGCTGTGAGCGTCTCAGCCGCCATCACTGTGGGATGCCCGGGCATCGAGTTCGGTTGTCTCATAATTCCGGTCATCGATGGTCAGATCATCGATCTGGAATGCAGTGATCCCAATGGTGATGATCAAGACTGCGAGTTCGAGAACGATGAAGGTACCCTCAAGATCCATGCTGGTTCCGCGATGATGATCGTCACGGCCACCGATGATTGCGGGAATACCTCAACTTGCACCGTTGACCTCTGTGCGGCCATTCCGGCGGCAGGTGGCAACAGCGGTGGCAGCATGCGGTCTCGCTGATCGGCGTTAAACCCGATCACTAGCCGTGGTTCGTTTCGGCGGGTGAGTATTCCGCCATCCGGCTCGAACCACTGAAGCAACAAACCGGCAGCCCGCTCCAATCCTGGAGCGGGCTGCTGTCTTTTTACCAAGACCCCAACAATCAGCCCGTAGGGTGGGCACCGCCCACCTTTTTTTTTGATCCCCAGCCCTGAAAGGGCGACAGGACAAAGCCCAGGGCCAAGCGAAGCGTCGCCCTGGGTTGTCGCAATAAATAGACACCCAGCCCTATAAGGGCGTTACAACCAGGGAAGCCCAACGCATCCCGACAAAACCAAAAAATCGGTGTGCCAATGCACCAGGACAAGCCCGTTTCAACGGGCCTCCTCATAGGGGGAAACTATTCGTGCGGTGAAATGCAGGATGGGTCGTCGTTCGCCGGTCGATTCACATGCCGGCTCACGGGAGTGGCGATCAGGCTTTCGCTTGCCACCGGCTGCAGAAGATCCCTAAGAGAATCCGGATGCGTCTGATTCGGGTCAATCCACCGCCGACCGGCGCCCGCCGACAGAATCACCGGCATCCGATTGTGAATTGACCGGATCCGTTCGTTCGCCTCCGTCGTCAAGATCGTGCACGACTCGACCGCCGCCCCGCCCGCCTTCGGGCTCCAACGTTCCCACAGACCGGCAAACAGAAATACGCGCGCGTCGGGCCTGCGAATGTAATGCGGTCGCTTTTCCCGGGATCCTGTGATCGATTGCCATTCATAGAAACCGTCCGCGGGTATCAGGCACCGCCGCTGCCGAAACGCCCCGCGAAAAGACGGCTTCTCCGCCACCGTCTCGGACCGGGCGTTGATCAGCCGAGCACCGATCCGTCGATCGTCGGCCCACGACGGGATCAGCCCCCAGACAAGCATCCCGGCAGTCAGCCCGCCCGTGGAGGAGTCCGGTCGAATGACGAGAACAGGCTGGCTCGGCGCGATGTTGTACCGCGGTTTCATCTCCTCGGGGAGATCCTCGATCTCGTCAATCAGGTCGACCTCTTCCGGCTGAATCAGCGTAAAACGTCCGCACATTCTCGGTCATCCCATCCTGCGAATCGATTCCATTCTTCGTGTCCAACATTGTGTCGAAAAAATGTTTTCCGGGCCAGCGGCCGGACTTGCACTCCCTAGATGTTAGGTATATATTAGGGTAATCCAGCGGGAGAAACCATGGTCCTCAACGTCCTTTTTCTCGACATGAACGCCTACTTCGCATCCGCCGAGCAGCACATGCGACCCGAGCTTCGAGGCCGACCCGTCGCCGTCATCCCCATGATGACCGACTCCACCTGCTGCATCGCCGTCAGCTACGAGGCCCGGCCCTTCGGCGTCAAGACCGGAACCGGTGTCGGCGAGGCCCGACGCATGTGCCCCGGCCTCGTCCTCGTACCCGCCCGCCCGGAGGTCTATATCCACCTCCACCACCGCATCGTCGCGACGGTCGAACGCTGCATCCACGTCGACGCCGTCCATTCGATCGACGAACTCTCCTGCCGCCTCCTCGGATCCCAGTGCCGCCCCGATGACGCCCTCGCCCTCGCCCGAACCATCAAGCAGACCTTTCGGGACGAGTTCGGCACCGCCCTCCGCTGTTCGGTCGGCCTGGCCCCCAACCGATTCCTCGCCAAAGTCGCCGCCGAGATGCAAAAGCCCGACGGTCTCGTCGTCCTCCGCCCCGAGGATCTCCCACACAAGCTCTACTCCCTGGAATTGATCGACCTCCCCGGCATCGGCCGCCGCATGCGCCTCCGCCTCCAACGCCGAGGCATCCAGACCGTCGAACAGCTCTGCGGCCTGTCCGAGGACCAGTTACGGGAAATCTGGAACGGTGTCGTTGGCCGCCGATGGTGGCACTGGCTCCGGGGCCACGAACTGATCGCCTCCCCCGCCCGCCGCCGGTCGGTCGGCCATTCCCGCGTCCTCCCGCCTCGACAGCGTACCGACGCCGGCGCCCGCGGCGTGCTCGTCCACCTGATCCACAAGGCGGCGGTCCGTCTCCGCCGGATCGACTATTGGGCGGTACATATGCACCTGTCTATCACCTATTCGCGCGAGTCCTCCTGGTCGGTCCGCCTCCCCCTCGGCCTCTGCCAGGACACCGTCACGATGCTGGAGGCCTTCGCCCGCGCCTGGGCCGATCGCCCCGTCGGCAAGCGCCCGCTGATGGTCGGCATCACGCTGGTCGACCTCGTCGCCGCCTCCTACGCCCCGCTGCCGCTCTTTCCCGAGGAGCGCCGTCGGCTGCGCCTCGCCCGGGCGATGGATGCCGTCAACGAGCGCTACGGGCCGCTGACGCTCTACTTCGCCGGAATGCACACCGCCCGCGCCTCGGTCCCCACGCGAATCCCCTTCACCATCATCCCCGAAACCCGCGCCCACGAGGAAATCCGCGCCACCCCAGTATGACAAATGTCTCAATATACATCCAATCAGAGATGCAACCGCATCGATTCAGAGCCGCGACCGTAAGGAAGCGGTCAGCGTTCGGCAGGCGCACCGGGATCAGTTGGAAAACAAGTATCTGCTAGCCTCGCTTGAATGGACTTGCTTGAATGAGGGTCGGCTTCAGCCGCCCGGCGTTTGCCACCGACTTTTAGTCGGTGGTTCAAGGCGCACCAGAACACCGTCAGCCGGCTTCAGCCGGGCTTGAGTCATGAAAATCCTGCGAAACGCCGGCATGGAGACCTGCTGCTGATGATACGAACTCGTTAATGACGATTGGCTTAATCTTCGCCCGCCTGGTGGTGTCGAAGCCGCAACAGACTCTTGACGCGCATCAGCAGATCAACGCGGTTGACCGGCTTACTGATGAAGTCGTTGGCCCCGACCTCCACGCCGCGCTCGACGTCGCCCATCTCGTGGAGGGCGGTGACCAGGATGATGGGAATGTCCTTCGTCTCGGGATCCGACTTGAGCCGCTGGCAGACCTCGAAGCCGCTCATACGCGGCATCATGATGTCCAGCAGGATGAGATCGGGGTTCTCGGATGCGACCTTCGCCAGGCAGCCCGCGCCATCCGACACGCCGATGGTCGTGACTTCGTCCAACTCTTCGAGATAGGCCTCAAGCAGTTCCAGATTCTGGGGATTGTCGTCCACCACGAGCACCTTGCTCGGGCCGATCGGTTGTTCGTCGTCAGTCGTCACGCGATACGCCCTCGATCAACACCTTCAAGTAAGCCCTGAAATCACCCAGACGCACGTTGTCATCCGAACACCCATCCACCAGCGACCGGATATCCTCGATCGTGTCGACGTCCCGCCGTGTCTCCAGCAGGGCGACACGGAGTCCCGTGGCCGCCGCTCGGGCCTGCGTCTGGCCCAGAACCCGATCGGAGCTCCAATCGATGCCTTCCAGCAGTGTCGGCGCCGGTCGGCGAAGCCCGAGCAAATAGTAACCGCCGTCGATCGCCGGGCCAATCACGACATCATGCCCGCCCAGCAGCTCGAATGCACGCGACAGATCGCCGGATTCCATCCGAGGGCAATCGGCACCAACCACGATAACACGCGGGCTCCCCGCCTCGAACGCGGCGGTGATCCCTCGGGAAAGCCGCTTGCCCAGATCGCCGTCGCCCTGCGGTCGGAATTCAACTCTGGAATCGATGTATTCGGAAAAATCGGCGGCGTCGGGAGCGCCGGCCAGGATGATCCGGGCGTTGGCCACGGCGCGCAATGTGTCCAACGACAGCACCAGCAAACGATGATAGACCTCTGCCGCCTGTTCGGGCGTAAGTGCCCCGATCAATCGAGTCTTGACTCGACCGGGCTGGGGAAACTTTGCGAAGAGAATGATCGTATCCGGCGATCGCGCCATGCATCACAGCCCTTGGAAGACGGTCAGGCCCGCGCCGATGAAGCCGGCATCGTTGCCCAGCCGGGCAAGGCACACCGTGGGCGGTGTCCCGAATTCTTTCGAGGCCATCCGGCCGATCCACTCCTGCATCGGTCCGAGCAAGGATTCGCCCGCCGCGCTCATGCCGCCCGCAAAGACGATTCGTTCCGGCGAGAGGAGGTGCTGGATGTTGATGCAGGCGATCGCGAGGAATTGACAGGTCTCGTCCCAGACGCGGCGGGCCAGGTCGTCGCCTTGCGCCGCGGCCTCCACCACGAGTTTTGAGGTGATCGTCTCGCCGCGATCCATCACTGTCTTGAGGGAGGAGGACTCCCCCTCCTGAATCGCCTCGGCGGCTCGTTTTCCCGTTTGAGCCGAGGAGGCATAGGCCTCGAGGCAACCCTTTTGACCACAACCACATAGTCGTCCACCGGTTCGGACGAGCATATGGCCGATTTCTCCGGCGCGGCCCTGGGCGCCGTGCCACAGCTTGCCGTCGAGGATCAACCCCGATCCGATTCCGGTGCCCAGTGTCAGCAACACCATGTCGCGCACACCCTGGCCCGCTCCCCCCACGTATTCCCCGAGGGCCGCAGCGTTGGCATCGTTGTCCAGAACGACGCGCAGACCTGTCGCCCCGGCTACTCGCGCCACGATCGGGATATTTTTCCATCCATCCAGATTAGGGGAGGAATCGATGACGCCCCGAGCTGTATCGACATTGCCCGGAACCCCCAGGCCGACCGCCGTCACGCTGGTCGATCGCTCTGAGGCCGACCGCTCCATCTGCTGAATGAGACCGACCATCCGATCGATGAGATGATCCACACCGCGATCCGCCTCGGTCGGAACCGATGTCTTTTCCAACACTTCGCCAGAAGACGAGACGATCCCGCCCTTGATCGCCGTGCCCCCCACGTCAATTCCAATCGCAACGGACATTCAAACCTCATTTCCTTACGCGACGGCGCAAAGTCGAACGTCCTACGACCGGCGGGACGCCGATGCTCCCCGAGTTTCAGGCGACGGGCGGCAGATCAAAAAACCGACGTGTATTCTCGACCGTCAGCGCCGACAGATCCGATAGACTCATTTCTCGTTCTTGTGCGATACGGGCCGCCGTGTGAACCACATGCGCAGGTTCGTTCGGCCGGACACCACGCACCGGTTCCGGCGAGAGATAGGGCGCGTCGGTCTCGACCATCAAGCGTTCGGCCGGGATGATGCGGGCGATTTCCCGCAACTCGCCCGACTTCTTGAACGTAACGACTCCGGTCAAAGAGATCCAATAGCCTCGATCCAGAATCTCCTTCGCCTCCGGGATCGTCCCCGTGAAGCAGTGAAAAACCACATCCCGGGGCGAATCCGATTCGGCCAGGATCGACAACGCGTCGCCCTGCGCCTCGCGGCAGTGAATCACGACAGGCTTATTCACCGTAGCGGCGAGTTCGAGCTGTCGCCGAAACACCCGGGCCTGCTCGGCACGATCCGCGAAGTCGTAATGATAATCCAAACCCATCTCGCCGACCGCAACCACATCGTTCCGAAGCACAATTTCATGAAGCGCCTCGTCCCATCCGGGAAGCACCTTTCCCGCTTCATGGGGATGGATACCCACCGCGACATGGACACCGGGGCGATCCGACGCGAGCCGAAGTGCCCGTTCGGCATCCGCCAGATCGGTCGCGATGGTTACATATTCGACCACTCCCACGTCGGCCGCGCGCTGAAGGACGGCGTCCACCTGCTCGCGAAGACCGTCAAACGTTAGATGACAATGGGAATCGATCAAAGGGTCCATAGTGTACCCGTGTTTCGTTGCAGGTTGATCGATGGCCCATAAGGCGCACGATCTGGTGTGGGTAAGGCCGAGGTTACTTTCAAGCCCCACGGCCTGACGACTTCGTCGTTAGACCGTGCCACCCATCAAAAAACAAATGCGACGGAGCACTAGAAATCACGAGTCGGCCCAAATGCATCAATCATGTGCCGCACGCGCGGTGGCCCGGCGGACGGTTTTACCACACTCACGACATCGAACCGCAGGGCGGCATCCGTATCCGGGTGCAGTTCGAGCCAGATCCGGGCAATATTTTCGATTTTCCGTTGCTTCACACGGGTGACGTTTGCTTCGGGGTCGGCGCCGGAGTCGCTGGATCGCGTCTTGACCTCGACAAATACAACTGTCCCTTTATTTGAACAGATAATGTCGATTTCCCCGAGGGAGCAGGTGAAGTTTCGTTCGAGAACGCAATAGCCGCGACTGCGCAACAACTTGCAGGCCGCGTCTTCTCCGGTCCGGCCCAGATCCCGACGAAACAGACTCACGATGATCACCCTTCAGAACGAGAAGAGGTGCGACGCACCAATCCGGCAGGCGCCGATCGAGGGGGCCGGAGGTATCAGACCACCGCCGGCTCGGGCTCCGGATCGGGTACGGGCGGGGCGGGCGACTTCGCAGCGGGGGCGGTCGCCTTGGTCGTCGTCACGCGACGCTCGCGCAGCTTGCGGGCCTTGCCCACCCGGTCGCGAAGGTAGTAGAGCTTGCTGCGACGCGTCTTCCCGCGGCGCTGAACCTCGACACTCACGACGCGCGGGGAGTGGATCGGGAAGATTCGCTCAACCCCTTCATTGTTGACAATTCGGCGAACCGTGAAGGTCTCGTCCATCCCTTTGCCCCGCCGGGTGATGACAACCCCGATAAACGGCTGAGTTCGCTCCTTGGTGCCCTCGATGATCCGAACGCCGACTGAGACTGTATCCCCGATTTCGAACTCGGGAAGATCCTTCTTCATATTGGCCGCTTCGACGGCCGCGATGTGTTGATTCTGCATAGTTCTGCTCCGATCTCTTCTTCGGCGAACCTCGGTGTCGTACCTGCTCTCAGTCACCCAAACCCATTGCATGAAACCTGAGAAACGGGTTTGAGCATACGCTCTTGATCTTGTTAATCCGGGCCTCACAACAGGTCCGGTCGACGCTGGGCGGTTCGTTTCCGCGCCTGCTGCCGGCGCCAGTCCTTGATCTTCCCGTGGTCCCCGCTCATCAACACCTCGGGAACCGCATGACCTTGAAACTCTCGCGGCCGCGTATATTGCGGATACTCGAGAAACGTGACCGACTTCCCCGGGTTGTCATCGCCTGACTGTAACGCGGCTGATTCGACAACCGTAGAGAATGATTCCTCCTCGGCCGATTGGGCATCACCGAGAACACCCGGTAACAGGCGAACCACACTATCGACGAGTACCATCGCCGCCGATTCACCGCCCGACAGCACATAGTCGCCGACTGAAACTTCCAATGGCGTCAAACCCAATCGGATGCGCTCATCGAAGCCTTCGTAGTGCCCGGCGATCAGCAACAGGCGATCGGTGGCTGCCAGTTGCTCCGCGAGGCGCTGATCGTATCGCCGACCCTGCGGCGTCAGAAGAATCCGTGTTGACTCGTGCGGGTCAAGCTTTTCAATCGCGTCTACCGCGTCGAAAATCGGCTGGCACATCAGGACCATGCCGGGACCGCCACCGTAGGGTCGATCATCCACGCTCCGGTGTGCATCCGTCGCGTAGTCGCGAATGTTGTGACACGCGATCGTCACCTGTCCCGACATGCGCGCTCGGCCGATGATGCTCGACGAAAAAAACGGCTCGCAGGCCTCCGGGAAAAGTGTCAGAACGTCGATGCGCATGAACACTCGCCCCGACCTATATCCTATAGGGATCAGGTAGCGGCTTTCGCAGGCTCCGCTGACTTGGAATCAGCCTTTGTTCGCACGATCCCGTGCCGCTTCAGCAAGGAGGCCACCGTCGGGGAAACCTTCGCGCCCCGATCGAGCCAGTGTATGATCCGATCACTTTTCAGAACCTCGGCCTCAGATCGATCCTTCAACAAGGGATCGACGTATCCCAATTCTTCGATGAATCTTCCCGTCGGCGCGGAGCGTTCATCGCCGACTCTGAGCCTGAAAAACGGGCGATGACGACGCCCCAACCGAACCAATCTCAACTTGACTGCCATCTCATGCCTCGAAGGGGATCTTGACGATTCCGAACGCCTTCCCACCGGGATCTCACCCGGTGTGCCGGATTAACTCGAAACCCTAAACTATATCAGATTTCTCTCCATCCGCAACCACTGCCACCCCCTATTTTTCACCATTCGAGGCCCACAATCCACCCGAAAGTCTTGTATAATACCCCCCAAAATCGCACGATTTCGGCCTTCTGACACTTGGAGCCCCCCATTGTCTGATAACCCGCTCAAAAAGCTGATCGATGTTGCCGTCGGCCGGCGTCCTGCCGATCTGGTCCTCAAGAATGCCCGCATTGTCAACGTCGCCTCCCACGAAATCCACGACGGCAACGTCGCCATCCATCGTGGCCGAATCGCCGGGATCGGCGACTATTCGGGGGATCAGTCCGTCGATCTTCGCGGGCGATTTCTCTGTCCGGGCTTCATCGATGCCCATGTTCACATCGAGTCGTCGATGTTGGCCGTCCCCGAATTTGCCCGCGTCGTCATCGCACACGGAACCACAGCGGTCGTCGCCGATCCCCACGAATTCGCCAACGTGATGGGAGCCGAGGGGATTTCCTACGTCCTCAGGACCGCCAAACATGCACCGATCGCCGTCCACGTCATGCTCAGTTCGTGTGTCCCGGCCAGCCCGCTCGAATCAGCGGGTGCGGTGCTCACCGCCGAGGATCTCGAACCGTTTCTC
>JBHHUV010000034.1:0-13448 GCA_046754005.1 Phycisphaerae bacterium
TGCTTCGCCGGATCATATTCCAGACCGTAGTATTTCATCTTCTTGTAAAGTGTCGTTCGATTGATCTGGAGCGCTTCAGCCGTCAACTGGCGGTTCCAGTCGTGGGCCTTCAGCGCGGTCTCGATGATCTGTCGCTCCGGCGCCTCCAACGCCTTCTTGAGGGACAGCGGCGCCCCCCCCGCAACGGCGGTCGCGGCAGGATGGGGCCTTGATGTAGAAGGGGCATCCGCGAGGATCGCCGCAGGCAAATGCTCCAGCCGGATGGTGCGCTCCTTGCACATGACCACGGCGCGCTCGACGGCATTCTCAAGCTCGCGCACATTGCCGGGCCAATGATACGCCTGAAGCGCCTGGAGCGATTCCGCCGAAAAATCCAGAATCTCACGACCCACCTCGGCACGATAGTGCTTGAGAAATCGTTTCGCCAAAAGCGGAATGTCGCCCAGGCGATCAACGAGCGGCGGCATGGGGATCGTCACCACATTAATACGATAGTAAAGATCCTGACGGAATCGACCGGCCGTGATCTCTTCCTGCAAATCGACGTTCGAGGCGAGGATCACCCGCACGTTCGCCTTCGCCGTCTCGTTGGAACCCACCGGCTCGTAGCATTTCTCCTGCAAAACACGGAGCAGCTTGACCTGAAACGCGGGCGAGGCGGAGTTGATCTCGTCCAAAAAGATCGTCCCCCCTTCGGCGGCCTTGAACTTCCCCTCCTTGTCCGAGACCGCACCGGTAAAGCTCCCCTTGACGTGCCCGAAGAATTCCGATTCAAGAAGCCCCTCGGGGATCGCCCCGCAGGAGACTTCCACAAAGGGCCGATCGGCCCGATCGGAGCGATGGTGGATCGCATGGGCGACGAGGCTCTTGCCGGTGCCGGATTCACCCGTGATCAATACGGTCGTCTTCGTCTCCGCGACCGCATCGACCAGATCAAAGATCTTGAGCATCTTGTAGTCATGGCCGACCACGTTGTCGAGCGCGTAGCGCATGCCGAGCTGATCCCGCAGCGCCCGGTTTTCACGCTTCAAGGCGTGGTGCTGCAACGCCCGCTGAAGCGTCAGGCGCAGCTCGTCGTCGTCGATGGGCTTTGTGAGATAATCGTACGCCCCCATCCGAATGGCCTCGACGGCGGATTCAATCGTCCCGTAGCCGGTGATGACGATCCGGGCAACGTCCCCATGCCGATCGCGGCAGAGGTTCAACAGCTCAAATCCGTCCGCCTCGGGCATATTGACGTCGGTGATAAGAATCGCATATCGCTGCCGATCGAGCATCTCGACCGCCGCCTTGACGGAGTAAACCCCATCTACGTCGTAGCCTTCCACCCGAAGAAGCTCGCGCAGCGAATCGACGATGATCTTGTCGTCATCGACGATCAACACACGATCCTGCATGACACGGTGCGCCTTGCTCGACTCGGTTTTTGTTTCGATTGTCCCGACGTGTTGGTTCGAAGTGGACCCGGACAAGGCTACGTCCTCCCTGGATGGCATCCAAAAACTCCTGTGGCACCGGTTTCCAACCGGTGGAATACGATGCCCTACAACAATCCCTCCTCACCCCGACAGGGGTGAAGGGCTATAACCCGTGGAACACGTCCATACCCATTTATTTCGCCCCGGCAGGGGCGAAGGAACCCAGGTGTCATACTCCTCAGATCCTCAATTCAACCTCTGCTGTTATTCCGGCGGAATCGAGCACGTATGCTCGGGTATCCGCACGGTCATGATCGTCCCCACAGGCTCGCGCCGCGCCGCCGTGACCGTCCCGCCGTAACGATCAATCAGTTCCCGACACACCGCCAGCCCCAGACCGGTACCCCGACCCTGAGACTTGGTGGTAAAGAAGGGTTCAAAAATGCTGTCGATGTCGGCCGGTAGCCCGGACCCCGTGTCCTCAAACGTGGCCACGACCTCCGATCCGACGATCTGGGTGGTGATGGCCAACGACCCTCCGTCGGGCATGGCGTCCACCGCGTTTTTGATCAGATTACAGAAAATCTGAAAGAGGCTGCTGCCACGAATGACCGGCATGTCCGCCTGGTGAAAATTGCAGATCACGGTGATATCGGCGTCGCGAATCCGACCCTCCATCGCCGTCAGGGCATCCTCCACGATCTTGTTGATCGTGGCTTGTTCGACGGCCCCCGGTGTCGAGCGGGAAAACTCCAGGAGCGACCGAACAATCTGTGCCATGCGAACAAGTCCGGACCTCACGTTTTCCAGGTATTGGTCCAGCCTGGGATCCTCTGTCGTCTTATCCAGACGGATGGCGAGATTGGTATAGCGAAGAATGCCGTCGAGTGGATTGTTCAGCTCATGCGCCACCCGGGCGGCCAGTTTTCCAACCGCCGCCAGGCGCTCGGAGATGGCAAGCCGGCGCTCCATGCTGATCCGAGCCGACACATCCTCGGCGAGAAGAATCCCCCCGATCAATTCAGCGCGCGCTTTCAGCCGAAGTGGGCTGATCAGGATATCCAGCGTGGTCTCCGGCTGGTCCCGCTCGTGGGGCATCCGCGCGTCGAAGCGGCGCGGATGGGCGGATTGGATGACACGCCGCAACTCGCTCGTCCAATCGATGTAGGTCCCATCGACAGTCAGCCGGGTGAGCGCGTCTGCGATGTTCTGGGTGTCTGGAAGCAGCGCCTGTGATGCGGCGTTCTGAAAGACGATGTTCAGGCCCTTGTCGAATACCACCAGGCAACTGGGGAGTGATTCAAAGACGCTTCCCCAGAGTTTATCAAGCGAGGCATCCTTCGTCAGCCTGGAGTCCGAACACACCGACCGGGCACCAGCAGAGTCAGGTTCCAGGGGAGATTGGGACATAATGCCTCACTTTTTCGGTTTCGCGGACGCGAGCTCGACCGACCACATGATGCCGGATTGCATCATCTGGAATTCGACATCCACCTCACTACTCAAATATCGGCTGACGAAGTAACGAATCAAGCAATATGTTGCTTTTGTGCATCATAGTTTCGGGCCGCGAGCCTCCACTGAATCTCACAGCGCTTCAAACCCCAGATTCACCCCAATAAAGGGTCCGATAAAATCCCCAATAACAAATACCTCCATCATCACGCGGACATTTCCATATCTATCTGTAAACATTATAGTTACAAGCATTGTCATCCCCAGGTGACCGGACAATACGGACACATTCGAGATTCCGATCAATAAGCCTCCAAACAGTTCATTGGATACCCAATTCATGCAGATCCTCAATCTCCACATTGAATCCATAAAGCGTCTGATTCAAGCGAATCCCCAATATCTCGCTTGTCTCAGGAAGGTGAACCAGGTGCAGATAGGCCGGGACTTCCAATGGCCGATAAAACCCACCCACAAACCTGGCCTCGAGAAAGGCAATTCCCATGCGCTGTCGGACTGAGGTAATAGAGATGGGCCAGTCATGTTCGACTGCCTGTCCCGTTCGAGCAAGAAGCCCGACAAGGATGCCACGTCTCAGCGATGGCTGAGGTTGATCCCGACGCAGATTCGTCGCATCGAGGAGAGCGGCCCAATGTGACGGCTCTGTGAGGATCAGGCAATCAAACTTGTCCGACAGGCGATGCACACAGGCCACGGGCAAGGCCGAAGGTTCCACGACGCGCGCAAACCATTGTCTTGCATGAAATACGTGCTCCTTCCCAAAGTGGCTGACGGTCTCAAAATCGGCCTGCTGCCGCCAGATACGAAGCGTCTGATACCGGTCAACACAGCCGCACCACCCCGGCAAAACGATCAGAGCTAGCAAAACGGTCCACTGGAATCGAATCACGTTATTGCAGCATATCGGCGGATTGAATAGCATCGAGAGGTTCATTGCCCCTGCAATTAGAACAGTTATTGGTGATCAGGGGGTATATGCTCAGACACATCGGAGCCCAAACATCATGATTGTCGGCGTCGTTAAAGAGATCAAGCCCCACGAATATCGCGTCGGGATGATTCCATCCGGAGTTTCCGCGCTCATTCAAGCCGGCCACAACGTGCTGATTCAACGTACGGCCGGTGTCGGCTCGGGATTCGGAGATGAGGCCTATGCACATGCTGGGGCCGATCTCCGCGATTCCGCCGCCGAGGTGTATGGCGAAGCGGAAATGATCGTCAAGGTCAAGGAACCACAGCCACCTGAGTGTGAGATGCTGCGACGCGGTCAAGTCTGCTTCACCTATTTCCATTTCGCCGCCGATCGCGGCCTGACAGAGGGTGTCTTGAAGAGCGGCTGCATCGCGATCGCATACGAAACCGTCCGGGACAAAGATGGCCGGCTCCCACTGCTGACTCCCATGAGCGAAGTCGCGGGTAAAATGAGCGTCCAGGAAGGGGCCAAGTACCTCGAACGCCCCATGATGGGACGGGGAATCCTCCTCGGCGGGGTACCCGGGGTCGAGCCGGCAACCGTCCTGATACTCGGCGGCGGCGTGGTCGGCACCAACGCCGCCAAAGTAGCGGCCGGTCTCGGCGCCCGCGTGATCCTCATGGACGTCAACCTCGATCGACTTCGTTATCTCTCCGACGTCATGCCCGCAAACGTTCAACTGCTCTTCAGCGATCCATCGCTGATTACCCATCATATCGCCCATTCGGACCTGGTGATCGGCGCGGTCCTGATTCCCGGCGCGCGGTGCCCCGTACTCGTCACGCGGGAACACCTGAAAATCATGCAGCACGGAGCCGTCATTGTGGATGTCGGCGTCGATCAGGGCGGCTGTTGCGAGACCATCCGGCCGACCACACACGACGACCCGACCTACATCGTGGATGACGTGGTCCACTACGGCGTGACCAACATGCCCGGCGCCGTCGGGCGAACCAGCACGTTCGCCCTCACCAACGCGACACTCCCCTACGCCCTCCGTCTTGCCAATCAAGGCTTTCAAACGGCCTGTAGTGAGGATCAAGGGCTTGCCGCCGGGGTGGATATCCACCTTGGAGAGTTGACCAACAAGGACGTGGCGAAGACATTCGGATTGGAATATCGACCGTTCAAGCCCTAATATGCCAACACGATTGATACCCAAAACTCCTGACGGAATAGGTGGAAATCTACGACCGATCGCCTGTTGAGCCGCCTCCGGCCGTTCCGATACGTTTCATGTGGGCATTTTAATGGGAAGATTCCGGATGGTTGCGCGTGAGGTTCTGATCTCCACCCCGCTAAAAAAATGGGCGAGTCGGTCTCGTTGAGGGTATGGGGGCTTCAGGGATTCCCTTCCGTATTGGGGTGACTCCTAGCAAAACGATGGAGATGCCGTTTCCGGCACCCGATTGGCCCCCTCTCGTGAGACTGCTGTGGCGCTGGTTTCCAACCGGTTCGGTACGGATTTGGAGAAAACCATGGACAAAAAACTCATCATCCTGATCGGTGTCGTCGTGGTCGTCATCGGCGGAATCGTGGTGATTACCCAATCGGGCCTCATCTCGATGAGCAATGCCTGGCTCGACGGTGAGAGCGAACCCGCCGTACGAGGCGATCTGGTCATCCCCGTCACCGCCACGGGAACCGTTCAGGCTGCTCGACTCACGCAGATCAAAAGCAAGGCCAGCGGAGAGGTCGTGGAGATTCCCGTCGTCGAGGGCCAGATGGTCAAGGCGGGCGACATCCTGGTTCGTCTCGATCCCGTCGACGAAAAGCGAAATGTCGAGGCCCGGCAGGCGAACCTCGACCGCGCCAAGTCCGTGCTCGAAAAGGCCAGGATCACACTGGAGGATCGCGAGAAAGACCTCCCCTTGATGACCACGTCCGCTCGAGCGCGATTTGATGAGGCCGTCGCCCGACTCGAGGAGGCGGAGTACCTCTACAAGCGAACCCAGGGATTCATGAAGAACGAAGTCGCCAACCAGACGGAACTCATCCGGTCAAAAACCAACTACCTGTCCGCTAAGGCGGCCAAGGAACTGGCCGTGGTGGACCTGGAGCGGGCGAAAAAGAACGAGTCGATCCTGCTTCGCAGCGCGAAGGAAGATGTCGCACAGGCCGACGCCGCTCACCGAGAATCCTTGAAGGCGATGGATGAGGCCAGGCAGCGTCTGGAAGAAACGACGGTACAGGCGCCCTCGGATGGGATGGTCTACAGCATCGCAACGCGGAACGGCGAGATGATCCAGAGCGGAACTCAATCACTCACGGGCGGGACGACACTCATGTTCCTCGCCGATGTGAGTTCGATGTTCGTCATGGCCCAGATCGACGAGGCCGACATTGGGGCGATTCGCAAGATCGCGCCCGATTATGCCCGGCCGGGCCAGACGAAAAAGCTGAATGAGTCGGCCTATATCGAAAAAGCCCAAACCATCCTCGACACGGCGGATCGGGAAGAGGCCACCGAATCGGAAGAGAAAGCGAACGAACAGGCACTCGTGGAATCTCTCGCAAACGAAGGCATTGAGATCAAGGGACGGCCGGTGGATGTGACCGTCGAGGCCTATCATACCCAGACTTATCGAGGCGTCATCGAACGGATCCTGCCGGAGCCAATCCGTACGAACAACGCGATCGCCTTCATGGTTCGCATCCGTCTGATCGGCGACGATGTTCAGAAACTGCTCGGCCTCCAGGCGGATCTATCGTTTAAGACAAAAACACAAAAGGATGTGGTCCTGGTGAAAAACGAGGCCCTGATGAGCGAAGGGCATGATTGTTTCGTGTTTATTCCACACCGAAGCAATCCCCGTGCGCGGATGGGTGAAAAACGCATCCCCGTCAAGATCGGTGACACCGATGGCACTTTCACCGAGATCATCTCAGGCATCGACGCCGGTCAGGAGGTCTGGGTCAAGCGACCGAAGTTGACGGAGAAAGAGCAAAAGGAAAGCGAGAAGGCATCCATGTAACCCACAAGCGTTAAGCGGGGAGCATCGGCGTCCCGACGGTGCGCAGTTGTTGTTTTTGTTGTTGTTGTTGTTTAGTTTTTGTTGTTATTTCGACGTTTCGACGTTTTGACGTTTTGACGTTTCAACGTTTCCCGAGGTGCCAAGCAAGCATTGATTCAGCCGCTGATCCAAATCACAGAGTTCTCCAAGCACTATCAGATGGGAACGACGATCGTCCGCGCGCTGGACGGTGTCCATCTTTCCATCGGCAAGGGTGAACTGCTTTCCATTACGGGCCAGTCCGGTAGCGGAAAAAGCACCCTCATGCACCTCCTCGGCTGCCTCGACCGGCCGACCTGCGGACGTTATATGCTCGACGGCGAACTCGTCAGCTCGATGTCCGACCGCCAACTCGCCCTGACGCGCAATCGAAAAATCGGCTTCGTCTTCCAGACCTTCAATCTGATCCAACGCACCTCGGCGATCGACAATGTCGCGGTCCCCCTGTTTTACGGCCGTAAGCTCGGTGTCCGGGAGGCCGCCATCAAGGCCCTTCAGCGCGTCGGCCTCGGCACCCGGGCCACTCACAAACCCAGCGAACTATCCGGCGGAGAACGCCAGCGTGTGGCGATTGCCCGCGCCATCGTCAACGAGCCCAAGATTCTCCTCGCCGACGAGCCCACTGGCAATCTCGACAGTCGAACCGGTCGTCAGATCATGGAAATCTTTCACGAGCTGCATCAGTCCGGCGTCACCGTGATCCTGGTGACGCACGAAATGGACGTGGCCCTCCAGGCCCAGCGCATCATCCGCATGCGGGACGGGAAAATCGTCGAGGATCGCCGCGTGGATGACCACGTGCGCCAGGAATTCGAATCGCACGACGAATCGCGAAGTCCCGAGCGATCGCCGCCGCCGCTGGCACGGCCGGCAGGGGTTTAAGCCATGTTTTTCCTACGCGTCTGCATGATGGCCCTGAGAAGCCTGTGGATTCACCCCCTCCGCAGCATCCTGGCCACGCTGGGTGTGATC
This sequence comes from Phycisphaerae bacterium, assembly GCA_046754005.1. GTDB lineage: Bacteria > Planctomycetota > Phycisphaerae > UBA1845 > UTPLA1 > CAYXGR01. The sequence continues at coordinate 7,854 of JBHHUV010000034.1, forward strand.
ATCGGCGTCGCCGCCGTGGTCGCGGCAATGGCCATTCTCGAGGGAATGAGCGCCCGCTTCTCCGAGGGGTTCGAATCGATGGGTTCGAACAAGATTTTCGTCATGCCCAACGTCCAACGCCGCAACAACCGGCTTGTAGGCAACTTCGATTCGCTCAAGTTGGACGATGCCAGTGCGATCCTCCAGCACTGCGCCGCGGTTCGAAAAGTCATGCCGCAGATCAACAACAATGTCTTCATCAAGTTCCTGTCGAAAAATACCAGCGCCTCCATTCTCGGAGGAACCGATGCCTATGAAGGCATTAACAACCACTTCGTCAGCGAGGGCGAATTCATCAGCCGGGGCAATGTCCAGAGCAAGGCGAGCGTCGTCGTGCTGGGCGCCAAGGTCAAACGCGAACTGTTCGGAGGCCGGCCCGCCCTCGATGAGAAGATCAAGATCTCCGGCATCGGCACCCTCGGCTCCCGAACATTCACCGTCATCGGCGTGATGGAGGAGAAGGGAAACGTCGGCTTTACCGATGTCGACCGTCAAATCATCGTCCCCGTCACCACGGCGATGGACCGGTTGTACGGTCTCAAATCGATCCAGTCCGTCGTGGCCGAGGCCGTCTCCCCCACGGACGCCGACATCCAGGATGCCAAGGACCAAATCAAGAAACTCCTCCGCCAAAGGCACAAGATCCGTGCAGGTCAGCAGGACGACTTTCAGGTCCAGGCCCAGAAGGAGTTCGTCAAGCAGTTCGGCCAGCTCACCAAGACGCTCGGCATCGTCCTCGGCTCCATCGCCGGCATCAGCCTCGTCGTCGGCGGCATCGGCATCATGAACATCATGCTCGTCGCCGTCACCGAGCGCACGCGCGAGATCGGCGTCCGAATGGCCATGGGGGCCCAGCGGCTCGACGTCATGCAACAGTTTCTCATCGAGGCCAGCTTCGTCTCCTTCCTCGGCGGCGCCGCCGGCGTCTTCATGGGCTGGGCCCTGGCCAACACGATCGAACAGCTCACCCGCGTCTTCGAAACCGTCACCACCACCTGGTCCATTTCGATCGCCCTCGGCATGGCCACCTTCACCGGCATCGTCAGCGGCATCTACCCCGCCTGGAAGGCCTCTCGCCTCGATCCGGTGGAGGCATTACGATATGAATAGCATCGCCGATCCGGATACGCTTTTCAGGATAGAACCGTGACACAACGCCAGCCTAAAGTCGCCATTTTCGCGGGCACCTTCGACCCCCCCACCAATGGTCACCTGGACATCATCCGGCGAAGTCAAAGACTCTTCGATCGAACCATCGTCGCCGTCGGAGTTAATCCCGAGAAGGAACCTCTCTTCACCGCGGCCGAGCGAGTCTCAATGCTGCGGGAACTGGTCGCCGGCACCGAAGACGTCGAGGTCGAGGCTTACACCGGCCTGACGATGGATTACTTCCGAGAGAAAAAGGCGGCTGTCATCGTCAAGGGAATCCGCGACAGCGACGATCTGCGAAACGAATTGCGCCAGGCCAATGTCAACATGATCGCCGGCGATGTCGAGACCGTCTTCCTCTTTACCACCGATCAGACTGCCCTGATCAGCGGCACCCTCATCCGCCAGATCGCGGAAATGGGCGGTCTCGAAGGCGGCCAGATGGAACGCCTGATCCCCCCCACCGTTGTCGCACGCCTCAAAGAAAAGCTGGCCCCAAGCGATTAGCGCCTGCCCATGCCATCCTAGTCACTCGCGAATCGGCAGTAGGATGGGGCATCTGACCCATCTGCGGATCGTGCGGTTGGCCAGTGTGGGCTCCGATCAACCCGGCGAACGACCCCGAACCGACGTCCGGCCACCCAGCCACACCAGTACCTGTCGGCGGATGAGCGTCAATGGCCGAAAGACCGCCCGATGCCACGCGATCCAGAAGGGCAAACGCCGAGCCTCTTCCAACAGAGCCGCATCCATCTGGTCCGGTCGCGCGCGGCGCCAATGTTTCAGAAGGTGATAGCGATCGGACGCCTGGAGGATGGCCAGAATTCTTCGTGCGATCCAGGTATCCCCGAATCGATTGGGCGGCCAATACCAGGAAATCTGAAAATCGATTAGATAGGGCCGCCCGTCTTCCCCAAGTAAAACGTTTTCCGGCTTCTCCAGATCGACATAGGCCACACCAAGGGCGTGCATTGCCTCCAGCATGGCTTGAAGACGAGGAAAAAACGCATCATCCGGCCGATCGCGCCTCCCCAGTGGCCCGCCCGCCACATACTCATGTACCAGACCGGTCCGGCCCCAGGTTCCCACAATCGGTGGAATACCCGCCACACTCCCCACACGATGAAAAAGACGCACCTCCCGCTTCATCAGAAATCGCCCGATCCACCCCATAGGAAGGCCCCACAACGAAGCCGTGCGTCCCATTTTTAAGACAACCGCGCTCCCCAATGACTCATACCGCCCGGTCGCTGCAAAAAAATCATGCTTATACGTCTTCATACGGCGATAGGTACACCCATTCAGGGTAATCGACGTCGGCAGGTCATTTCGACCCAGCGCGCGAAGCCAGTCGGGAGTAGGACGGGTGGAATGTTGCGATTTCACCACAGGGGTCATCAAGTGTCGGAACTCCTATGAAGAATTGAGATGCAAGACCCAATCGAGCCACGGCCCAAGTTGACAAATTTATGGTTCCGACTATTCGACACTGGAAATCGACGAAGCACAGACTATGATACACCGTTCAAGTGGACGAGGTTCGGGCTTCGGCCGCGTCTGCCAGTTCGGGCCTCAATCGCATCATAGCGGAAGGAGAGGGTAACCGACATGCTCCGCAGAAAAACGGCAACCTACGCATTGCTGGCATTGTATGAAATCGCTCGGCAAAACGTGGACACGTCCGATCCTCCGGGCGTCCGCGCGGGCGACATCGCCCACAAGCACAAGCTGCCCAAGGCCTACGCCGCGAAGATCCTCAGCCAATTGGCCAACGCGGGGATTCTTCATTCGGATCGCGGCCCACGCGGCGGCTTCCGGCTCAACCGATCGCCGGAGACCATCTCCCTCTACGATGTCTTCGACGGTGTCGGCGCGCTGGTCAGCATGGAAAAACGCGACGACAGCTTGCGTGGGATGCCCATGAATGTCCAGACGACGATGTCCAAGGCCCATCAGGACGCGGCGGACAGGCTTAAAGACCTGTTCCTGAAAACCTCCCTTGGGGATGTCCTGAAACGCTGACCGCGCCTTGTTGACTATGAACCTGTGTCGAGCCGGGATTCCCCGCGCCCAGCGACCGAGGAAGATGACCTGTCGGGTTCCCCAACCGATCAATCTTCGCTATTCGACATTCGCTATTCTTCATCCCCACTCGATGGACTTGTGGTTGTAATCCGTAGTTGTCGTCGTTCGACGCCATACTCCTCCGAAGCGTCCACCGCCTGCCAATAGGCGGCCTCGGCCTGATAAAGCTGGGTGCCTCGATGCCGTTTCAACTCATCGGCGGCCACGTCGATGCGTTGATCGCGAAGGAGTTTCACCCGGCGAGCCAGATGTTGTTCCGTGCTTCGTTTCCACTCCGCAAGTTGCGCCGCGATCGGCTCAAAGATCGCCCGTTGAAGCCCCTCGGCATTCTTCGTGCTGGCTACGAACAGGTCATAATCGATCAGGGGCGCCTCAAACAACATATGCACCCCGGGCTCCATCAGATCAGGATCGCCCGTGGACAACAATCGAATCACGACAACCATCCGCAGCGCAGCATCCTCCGGTCGTTTGATCAACGAGACAACACGATTGGCAATCTCCGGATCCCGACTGTCGATGAATTCGACCAGATAGGGCAAGGCGGCCGGACCGAGCCGGGCCAACGCCGTCTGGGCTGCTTCACGCACTCGATAGGACCGATCCCCCAGACGATGAATCAGCCGCCTGATCTTCTCCGCGTCCGCCTGACGAAATGCGGCCTTCGCATCGGTTTGTACGCCCTCGGATCGAGCGGGCCGGGATGTGGGAGAATTCCCCACCGCCGGCCGACTTCGTGGAGATTTCCCTATATCTTGAGAAGCAGAGCGAAGTATCGTCCATTCGGGATTCATCGCCCCCGTCACCAGCAGCACCATGTTCAGGAACAACACTCTCACCCGCCCGATCTCCCTTGGAGCACACCGTTTCGAGTTCCGATATCGAGTGTCCCATTGTACGTCGGAGCGACTTCCCTTGCGATGCCATCCCCATCAATAGGCCCGGCCGAGTCCGATTGAGCGTCATCATCCTCACTCAGACCGGGCTTCGAGCCACTCGTTATTCGAGCAGGAAGTCCCGGCATGCCGTGAAATCTCCGGCTGATATGAGTACGTGAATCAATGACTGGAACCTGAGACCTTGAACATCCCCGCGATTTGCGAAATACTAGTGCCCCACCGGCGAATCGGTTGATCGCCTGCTCACGGGTGACTTGCGATGCCCGTGCGAAAGGCCTTCAACATCGTCGATCGAGCGGAGGAATCGAAACAATGGATGCGAAGGTCGTGAAAGCCCTGCATCAGGTGACCGGCAGCAATCTTCCCGCGATGCTCATCAACCTGGCCGGTGTCGCGGTCGCCATCGCCTCGATTGCCATCGGTTGGCCGACAGAACACTGGCTCTGGTATGCGTTTGTTGTGGCATGGCTCGCCTACTTTCATCACACCTGGATGACCATCTTCCACGAAGACGCCCACTTTGCCTTGTACCAGGGCAAGTCCCACAACGTCCGCAATGGCACCATCGTGGGCACGTTGCTCATGGTTCCCTTCACCGTATATAGACAGGTTCACATCCGCCATCACAACCGGATGAATTGTCCCGAAGATTGGGAACTCTGGCCCTACTGCGATCCCAACAAGTCCTTGTCGTTCCGGCGCATGTTTCTCTTTTTCGACATCTTCTTCGGTCTTTGGGTCGGCCCCGTAATTTATTGGCGGATCTTCTTTGCGAAAAACTCGCCGCTGACCGACCCGAAGATACGCAGGCGGATTACACTGGAATTCCTGTTGATCTTCACATTCTGGGCCGGTCTGCTCGCCGCCGTGGCCTTCTATAATGCTTGGTGGATGTTCGTGAAGGTCTACTTGATTCCCGCCTACGTCGCCGGAGTGGTTCAGACCATACGTAAACTCACCGAACACCTCGGTCTGCCCGAGGGCGACGCGATGGCGGGCGCCCGCACCGTCCTCACCGATGGACCCATCGGTCGGGCCTTTTCCTACACCAGTTTCCACATCGCGTCCCACGGTCTTCATCATCAGTATCCGCAGATGCCCCATGAAAATCTCGAAAAGGCCTTCAAAATAGAGGAGGAAACAAATCAGGATGCACCCGTGTTTCCCAGCCATTTCAGGGCGATGCTGGACATGACTCGGCACCTGGCCCATCCCGGGATCGGCGTTAACGCAGAGGTGCATTCCAATGCCAATTGATAGACTCGTGAACAGGGCACACCGCTCACTGCGCCCGGGTTTAATAAGACCGGCAGGACGCCGATGCTCCCCCGTGGACATGGGTTCCGATCCATCCCCCGACACGCATGGATGACACATGCCTGAATACGCCTTCCCGAGTCTGGCGCGGATTCTCCTCCGCAAC
>JBHHUV010000035.1:0-13349 GCA_046754005.1 Phycisphaerae bacterium
ATCGATGACGCCCCCGTTACCCTCGCCCCCCAACACACACCCTTGATCGAGAACGGCTCGGGCCACGTTCGCCTCGCCGACGGCCGTGCGGACGACGGATGCGGCGCCCCCGACACCCGCAGCGATGTCATCCACCATCCGCGAAGTGGAAAGGTTTGCCGCGATCCGACCCGGAGTTCGGCCAAGTATGAATTTCGCCGACAACGCCAGCGTATATTCCTCACCGATGTATCGACCGGTATTGTCCACGACTGCCAACCGATCGGCGTCCGGATCCTGGGCGAAACCGATGTCGGCGTCGTGCGCCCGGACGGCATCGCACAGACCAACGAGATTGGCCTGAGTCGGTTCCGGCGTGTGCGCGAAAATGCCGCTGGGTTCCGCGTTGATGTGCTCGACGCGACAACCCAACCGCTCCAGAAGCACGCGCCCGCCGAACCCCCCGGCGCCGTTGATGCTGTCCAGAACCACCGTGAACCCACACCGGCGGATCGACTCGACGTCGAGAATCCCCAACACCTTCGCGACGTGCAATTCGTGTGTACTGTCGTCAATTTCCATCGACCCTTCATGTGCCGAATCGACGATATTGACATTCTTGTTGTGGTAGCGCGCGAAGATACTGTTCGCCTCTTCCGGCGGTGGGGCGAATCCTTCCGCGGTCAGAAACTTGATGCCATTCCACTCGCCCGGATTGTGGCTCGCGGTGATGACCATGCCCCCCGACGCCGAGTGCTCGCCGATCATCAACGCCGTTCCCGGTGTCGACACAACGCCGAGTACAACCACATCACATCCGGTCGCACGCAAACCCTCGGTCACACCCTCGAGGAGGGATGTGCCACTGGCGCGCGAGTCTCGCCCAATAACGACGCTGCCTCCACCCAGATGTGAGCCAAAGGCCGAAGCCAGTTCCCGCACCAGCGCCGGCGTCATGGTCTCGCCGACGATCCCCCGAACCCCCGAAACGCTCATCATCAAAGACATGTCGTGTTATCCGATCGCTGGATTGGCTGGAACGAGAATCCCTGCTCGTTCCAGCCCACTCCCGATGTCAACTCGCGCACTCGTTCGCTATTCGCTCTTCACCCGCTCCATGTCCGCGCGAACCTCCGGTCGGACATAGAGCGACTCGATTTCAGGAATCCCCGCCAATGCCTCCAGTGTACGCTCATAGCGTGTTTCCAGGTCCGCCATGGTATCCACGAACAATCGGCGTTCTCCCTTGATCACGCAGAATCCGCCGCCCTCACCGCCCATTGGAACCCGTCGGATCGCCAGCCCGAGTTCCTCCGCGATTCTGATCAATTCATCCAGACGCGATTGCAGGTCCATGAAGGTCCATCCGATGCCACGATCATCAAGTCTGATTTCGCTTCCGCCGATACAAGGAACGAGCGCCGGACGTGGGCGCGCTCGAAACCATGAACATGCTCGACGAAACCGCTCCCAATCGCAACCACACAACGCCTCGATCCATGCAGGAACCCCCCAGATCATCGCTGCCCCCTGATGAAACGGCTTCTCTCGATGTCGAGGCGCATCTCGATGGCCTGGAACAACATCTGAGCGACCTGCAAAAGCAGGTCCAAAAGCTCCAACGGCTGGCCTCACTCGGAACCGTCGCGACTATTCTCGCGCATGAGTTCAACAACCTCCTCACTCCGATACTCAGCTACAGCCAATATGCGCTCAACAGCGATGATCCGGAATTTCTTCGATCCGCCGTCGAGAAAACCCACAAGAATGCACAAAGACTGTCGTCCCTGTGTACGAAGATACTGGGGATCGCCACGGACGATCGCATGGGGCCGATCGCCGCCGAAATCAAGCCGCTCCTGAACAGCGCGGTCGAATGCATGGGGCGCGATCCGGGCAAGGACGGCATTCAAGTCATCATCAACGTGGACGAGGGACTGAAGGCCCGGGCCCATGTCGGAAGCCTCCAACAGGTGCTGTTCAATCTCGTCCTCAATGCCCGGCAGGCCATGTTGGATAAAGATGGTTGTCTGACTTTGTCCGCCCGGAAGACCGAGGAGGGTCACGTCGAAATCACCCTCGCCGACACGGGGCACGGCATCCCGCCTGAACTCATGGACAAAATCTTTGAACCCTTCTTCAGCACCAAGGAACACGAGACACAACAGGACCGCCAGGGAATCGGACTTGGGCTTCACATCTGCCGACAGCTTATGGAGGAGCAGGGGGGGGAGATTTCTGTGGAGCGTACGTCCTCGAAAGGAACCACGTTCAAGCTGATCCTGCCGGCGGCGGACTAAAAAGGCCGCAAACTTCCAGATCACTTCACAAAACGAATACTATAGATCGGTGGCAGATGCGCGGAGACGCACTTCCAGGAATCTCCCTGGTTCTCCGAAACCCACAATCCACCGGTCGAGGAACCGAAGGCCAGCCGATCTCCACTCTCGTCGATGTCGAGCGCGTGACGATAGATGATGTCGTAGGCGTGGTCCTGCGGAAGCCCCTCACGAAGCACGTCGAACGTACGCCCCCCGTCGCGCGTGCGTGTGACGACGACCTTGCCGTCGACCGGGATGCGCTGTTCGTCCTTGATCGCAGGAACAAACCAGGCGGTCTCCGGATCGATCGGGTGAACCGCAACGGCAAACCCAAATGAAGACACGGGCATGTGTTCTATTTCGTGCCACGATTCACAGCCGTCGGTCGTTCGGAAGACGCCGTTGTGGTGTTGCGTCCACAGGTCGTCCGGATGTTCCGGGCACTGGACGAGAATATGCGGATCCTGGATCTCCGGATCGGTCGACTCCTCGGGAGGCATGTATTCCGCACGCATCCCCTTGGCTCGACAGGCCCAGGTCTCGCCACCGTCGGATGTCACCCAGACACCGCCGCAGGAAACACCCACGATCAGCCGACGCGGATCGCGCGGATCGACGAGGATCGAATGGATCCCCGGCCAATCGAAGCCGCCACCAAACCATTTCTTTCTCGCTGGTTGATCCCACAGGGGCCGCACCATCCGCCAGGAAGCGCCGCTGTCGGCCGAACGGAACAACCCGCCCGGAAGCGTCCCACACCACAGGACACCCGGCTCGGACTCGGCCCCCGCCGCCAGGGACCAGATCAGATCCAGCTTCCACGGGAACGGCTTCCCGCTCATCGCACAGATATCGGGTTCGGCGCCCTCCGGGGGCGCGGGGTACTCCGGTGCGGTGATCTCCTCCCAGTTGTGACCCTCGTCTCGTGATCGATGCAGCTTGTTGCCGAAATGCCCATGCGCCAACGCCGCATAGACCGTCCCGTCTCGCGGATCGCGATAGACAATCGTGACATTGTCCCCGAGAAACGACGTGGCCGTGATCCGCCAGCCGGAGCCATTCCTCTTCCGAGACCCGTCTCGGTCGATCGTGAACAATCCCTTTCGCGTCGAGACGTACATGCGATCACTCATCGACAATCCTCCCGAGTCAGATTCACTGCTTCCGCATACTGTTGCACAACAGGGTGGACAAGCGCACCAGAACGATCATCCCGACCCTATCGCCCTTTTTCGCCATTCGTCATTCGCTGTTCGCAATTCATTCAGCCCCCCGACAGCGCCTGCATCACATACACCCGGCTCTTTTCCGTGACGGGATCGCTGAGATCCTTTCGATCCATAACAGGGCGACCGTCGATAAATACGACTATATGGCGGCGCACTTCACCCCGCTCATCCAGACAATAGGACCGAGCCTGTTCGTTTTCTCGGAAGACGGCCTCCAGAACCACCCGCACGGTCGACCCGGATACTTCCCGGGAGGGACACCGGACGTGACGTTGAATGTTTTCCGTGAAGCTTACCTGTGCCATGATCGCACTCAAGCGTTATGGGGGAAAAGTTGCATCTCTCCCCACGACAGTGCCGAACGATCCTATCCGAAACAAGTGGATCCATCGAGCGGAGTCAAATCGCGCGGATCGAGTAACATGTGATCATAGCAGGGATGCGGGGTGGGGTTCGTGAAGTTTGCCGACAATGCACTCAGAAGGCCGTAACGGCGTTCAAGTGGCGTTTTCGAAAGCGTTGCAGGCCCAGAATGGCCGCGCCGTAGGCGACGACGTGTGAGGGATGGTCCGGCACCAGGAGTGCGTAGTCGAACCGGTCGCGGCAGGACACCACCATCCCGCCTTGTAGTGCGACGCCTCCGATGAAGACGACCGGTGCATCAAAACCCACGAGCTTAAGCTGGCTCAGTGCCCGTTCGGAGAGTGATTCGTGGGCACCCCGGATGATATCCGGCACGGTCTTTCCCTCGGAGACGTGGTTGATGATCTCGGATTCGGCCAGAACGGCGCAAACACTGCTGATGGGTTGTGGGTTCTCGGCCTCGAGCGAAATGCGCCCGATGTCGTCGAGTTCCACTTCGAGATAGCGCGAAATGCGCACCAGAAATCCTCCGCTGCCGGCAGCACATTTTTCATTGGTGCGAAACGACTTGATCTTCCCGTCGTCGCGAAGGGCGACGGCCCGGGTACTCTGGGCGCCCATGTCCAGAACGTATCCTGCGTCAGGAAACAGGGTGTGCGCGCCACGCGCGCCGCAAGTCAGATCGGTGATCTGGATGTTTCGCTCGCTGAAGCTGTAGCGCCCCAACCCCGTGGAGGCGATGTAGTCGATCCGGTCACGTGGCAGATCAGCCTCTTCACAGGCCTGCTTGATGGATTGATCGGCGACCGCATCGAAATCCGCCTGGGTACGACACAGCCCCCGACCCAGGACTTGTTGCTCTTCGTCTATAATGACGGTCTTGGTCGCTCCGCTACCGAGATCAACACCCGCGATAATCGCCACGATTCACTCCCTATATCGATTTTAAGCCTGCGGCTTGATGATTTGGGCTGACGCCGCACTCACTTTCGCAATTCGTTATTCATCCACCCATACCGTTGATTCGGCCCCGACATCCACCTTGTCGACCGTAGCAGCCATGACATGATCCAGGCCGAACAATGCCGCGCCGATCGCGCCGATGAATTGCGATTCATCACTGACGTTGAGTTCGATCTCCAGCTTCTTTTCCAGGGCCTTGACCATGCCGACATTTCGAGCCACACCGCCGGTGAAGGTGATTTCGTTCTCCATCCCGACGCGACGCACCAGTCCAACCGTGCGCGTGGAAATGGCCTCGTGCACGCCGGCGAGGATATCCTCGATTTTCTTCTTCTGGGCGAGATAGCTGAGAATGTCGGACTCGACGAAGACGGTGCAGACGCTTGTCAGACGGATCGGCCGAGTGCCCTTTAGCGAGATCGGTCCGATCTCGTCCAAGGACATGCCCAACACCTCGGCCGCTCCGGCCAGAAAACGCCCCGTCCCGGCAGCACATTTATCATTCATACAAAAATCTATTACATCCCCCTCGGGTCCGACCTTGATGGCCTTCGTGTCCTGGCCGCCCATGTCGATGACTGTCCGCGTATTGGGGAACATCATCTGCGCGCCCCGGGCGTGGCAGGAAATTTCCGTGACTTGGGTGTCGCCCGCCTCGATTTTGTAGCGACCGTAGCCGGTGCCGACGACGAAGCCGATGTCCTTCCGTGCAGTGCCTGATTGCGCCAGCAGCTCGTCGAGGGCCCGTTGGCCCGCCCGCTTGACGTTCGCGCCCGTATCGATCAGTACGCGGGCCACGATCGATCGTGAGGTGTCGATCAGAATGGCCTTGGATTGTGTGCTACCAACGTCGATTCCGGCGGCATATTGCATGGATAATCCTTTCGCGGGTTGGCGGTCGGTACTCCGCTTGAATTCGGGTTATTCTCCTGTCAGGTCCGTAGGGCGGAGACTACTTCTATTGAGCCGCCGCGATAGCGATCGTCTGTCGACCGGCGGGACGGCGATGTTCCCCGGGTTTTATGATGTACATTTCTCAACCGCATCCTGTCGAACTCGCTTGTAATGCAACGATTCAAAAAACGCATCGATCCGATTCTTCATCTGGGCCTCGGCGTAATAACGCGGATCCTCCAGATCCGACTCGACCATCAACGTCGGGATGCCCAGTTCCTTCGTGAAATACTCCCGCATGTCGCCCTGACCGGCGGAGAACAGTCGGCAACTCTTGATGCTGTGAATCACCAGCGCGTCGGCGTGCCAGTCCGCAATGTAGGTGCGGATCTGCCGATAGCGCTCCAGCATGGAACGGTTGCACAGGTTGTGGACAATCATTTGCTCGGCAATGCTCTCCAAGGGTCGCTGCGGGTCGTGCCGAAAACCGAACTCCCATGTGCCGCCGACGGTCGAATAGGTGCTCTGCACCGCCACCGCACCCCAGGCCTCGAACAGGTTTCGGAAATTGCGATAATACGGATAGGGCGGCGGACCCTCGACTACGATGCGAAATCGCTCATCCTCCAGAACACCCATCCCCTCGGCCACCATCTGTTTGTATTGTTCGACGGCGCGATCAAAAAAATCGGCCGCCTCGGGCGTGCCGCGCAGGGCGTTGATCGGGCCCATCATGTTGATGCTGTCGAAATACGAGTCAAAGGGTGTCGGGCGGTTCTTACACAGATTTTTGGCGCGCGACCAACCCTCCTCGGCACGTGCGGAACAGGCGAGAATCTCGCGAAGTCGATCGATGTCGAATTTCTTCCCGGTCAGCTCCTCGCAACGGGTGATCAGCTCCTGTAGCTGTTTCATGACATAACGCACGTCGTCGCTGCTCGGCATGTCCTCCCGGACAAACGGAATGTCGAGCATGATCATGGGTACATCGAGGAGGCTGGAACAGTGCTCGAACCACTTGATATAGACGTTGCAGCCCACGAAGTTGCAGACGATGAACGACGGCTTGGGTATGTTCCCGTTCAACCCGACGCCGCCGGATAGCGTGTAGCCGATATCCGCCTTGACATAGGCGCAGTTGTCCGAGGCATAGCCGATCTCCTCGCTCTTGATGATGTAGGGCAGCGAGTTCTTCCGAATCGCCAGTTGCAGGGCGTTGACCTCGGGAAAAACCGGCAGAATGTCGAAACAGCGAAGAATCTCGACGCAGTTTCCGCTGATCATCATGTAGGCGGAGGGTGAATTCGTCACCGTGGCCTCTTTGAGCTGCGCCATCCAGTCGGTCATGATGTCGCGGGAAAGCCTGTGGACCGTTCCACGATAGTCCTTATCATTCGCTACTGCGGTTCGCATACCGTATTCCTCATGCTTGAGTGATGACCTCCGAGTCACGTCATCGTTGACTGAGTTCGCAACCCGTTACTCCCCCTAGTCAAACAACATGGACTCGGCGAAGGTCTCCACCTCGGTCCGCGTGGACTCGAAGGTCCACATCTTCTCTTCAAACTCGATCTTCAGGTGCGGCACGTCGCCCTCGTCCAATCGCTTGCGATACAACACATAGTCCAGCAGGGCCGGTTCGCAGAACTTCGCCGGAGCGAAGATGACGGCGTCCGCGCCGGCCTGCTCCATCCGCCGCATCAACTGTTCGGCCCTGGGATTGTCCCGATCGTGTCGCACCGACGTGTAGCAACTGCTCTTCAGATAGGCCTCGGCCAACGCCCCCATCGGATCGCCGTTAAAACAGACATCATCTTTGAATAGACGCCAGCCAATCATCATGTCGTCGTCGCGCACCTGGCATCCCGCCGCCTCGATCACCTCGACCAGGCCGATCGGCGGCTGTTCACAGAAGGCGCCCTCGACAACCACATTGACGCAATCGCGCGAGTGGGTCTTCCGTGTCCGGACCTGCTCGACCAGTGGCTCGAGCAGCGCCACGAAATCCTCCGGCATCATGCAGGTTCCGGCTTGCACGACCGTGCAGAGTTCGGCGGCCGTGATCGATCCCGGCCGTGCCTTGCGGTGTTCATACAATGCCCGTGTCAGACCACGAGCCTTGTTGTACAGTTTGAGGCTTTTCCCGATGGCCTCGTCGGTGATCGGCCGGCCCAGGTGTTTGGACAGATTATTCCGAAATCGCTGAAATTCGGATCGGCTGTACGCAATCGAACCCTCGCTGTAGAGGTTTTGCGGCATATGCAGGTATTCGACATAGAGGTCGGGGACGTTGCGCTGCACGAGGCTGGCCAGGTTGCGGGCCACGTCGCAGATCGAACTGAAGACCACGCCGGAAAAGTCCTTCATCTCGTCGCGTAGAAACAGTTCCAGGGTGCTCTTGGCAATCGAGCAGATAAACGACTGAAACCGCGAATCCGCGTGTGAGATCTCGACCTTGTTACCGGCTCCGAACATCCCGACGGGCATCAGCCCGGCGGCATGAATAATCTCGACCGGCGCATAAACCGGAAACACGCCGAACCCACCGACATCGGGATGCCGCTCGCGGGCCCTGGCCAGCGCCTCACCCGGCAGCAGATCGAGCAAATCGCGGCATTGCTGAATCGTCTCGTCAATCGTCACGTTGAAACTCCTTGGATCCCGGGTACCATGTCGGGTGCCATGCTTACACGGCCCAGCCTCATCGGGCCGGGTAAGCATGCCGAATACCCTGTGCTCGCAATGGTAGGGTGGACATCCCCCACCTTCTTTTTCTGTTTCCGCCTCTTTTTCTTCTTTTCTTTTTCTTCTTTTTTCTTCTCTACTTACACCCCCTCGCGCTCCGCCGATCCGTTCTCATCCGGATACTGCCAACCCGGCAGTTGCGCGCCGACGCAGGCATAGTCCATCTTCGGACCCTTGGCGCGGCGATCGAGCAACGCAAGCAATCCAGTCCGGATGAATGGATTCTTCTTCGGATCAAACGTCTCGCCCGTCTCCCGGGCCAGGGCCTCGTCATCCGCCCCGCGGGCCAGCTCCTTTTTGAACAGTGCCCGGGAATACGGCGCATCCTTGGCCATCTGTCGTGCCCGTTCATAGCCGCGGCGAAGCGCTTCGAGATCGTCGTCAAACACACCGTTCGACAGCCCCACCTGATATGCCCGGTCCGCCGTCATCCCCTGATCGAACACCTCGAAGATCGCCGAATCGCCCAGGCCAAGACGCTTCAACTCGCCCGCGGCCCCGAACCCGGGCAGAATCGCATAGTCCAGCTCCGGCTGGTTGTAGGTGTTTTTGTCACCCCAAAACGACGCACGCTCCAGCGAATCGAAAACCATGCCCCGTGCCCGCACGTCGTATCGAAGATCCAGAAAATAGGTGAACTCCGCCCCGCCGCCCCATTTCTCACCGAACACGCCGATCGTGGCAACCGGGCTTTGCTGAATACATCGGAACAACCCAACGGCATTCCGGCTCGAGGCCGATGCTTCCTGTTCGCTCAGGGGTATGTAGCCTTTTTCCCGCTCGAACCAGCCTCGATTGAACTCGCGGGCATCGGCGCCGAGCATCCGCATGCCCCCCCCGCCGGCGGTGAACAGCACAGCACCACATCGCCCATCACGGTGAAGTTTCAGAACGCGACCATAGGCATGGGCCAACTGATCGACCGCAGCCCGGTTCCAGACATTGCCCCGCAATGGATTGTTCATCACGAGCGTAGCGACTCGATCGCCGGTCGAGGGCTCGTAGAATTTCAGATCGAGATAACAGCTCTTGTAGACCGCTCCCTCACGGTCGCGGCTCTGACTGTCACGGTCCCGACTGTCGATACTTTGTTCGAGGTCCAGTTCCCCTACCGGAGTGTGGTAATACTTGCCATAGGCGAGCAACCGGTTCAGGTTTCGCCGCTTCATTTCGAACAGCAGCGAAGGCACCCCCTTACGCGGGCCGGACACCCCTTCGATGTCGAGCATGTCTAAAAAGTGGGAATCCTCCGCATTCTCGTCCCGCGCGCGGCGAACCAGTTCAATCACACCGTCGATCGTCAGGTGGGCGATCAAAGCGTCGATCAACTCGATCAGTCCCACCTTGAATCGAAGCCCTGCTCGCGTGGCGATGTTGATCTGACCGGGCGATGCGACACGGTCTTGAATCATGTCAAGGGCATACAGACAAAGGGGAATGGCATAACGACGGAACGCGCGGCCCCCGGCATCGTCGGCACCGGCCACATACACGAGCGACTCGGCGCTCTTAATCTTCCCCAAGAGCCGATCGCGCTCGGCGGCCTCACAATATGATTGGAAGTCCTTGCGCGAGATATCGCCAATCGGTACATATTCCCCACGCGACGGGTCGAACACACCCTCCGCATGCGGCGACGCTCCCTCGCTCCAGGCATAAAAACCCCGGCGCGACTGGGCAGCGACGCCGGTATCGCCCGCTTCCGACAATCCAGCGATCCAGTCGGGCATATGTTTACCATCGCGCAAGTACAATCCTCGCAGCCGATCATTTTCCGGCAACGCCCTGCCGAAATGCCGCGCCGACTCGATATACGGCATGTGCCCCGTGCGATCGAGCACGCTGAACGGATTCGCCGTGAACAGTTTCCACAATCCACCCCACTGCACGATGTCTCGCGCGGCACGGATATCCCAGGAGGTGATCGCCGCCATTGCCTGAAAGATCGGATCGGTGATGTAGCCATGATGATCGGCCGGCAGGGCGATCACGGTCTTTTCCAGAATCTGGTCGGCGAAGACAGTGCCAAACGCAAATGTTTCGTCCGAAGCGTACTTCCCCTTCATCACATCGATCAGCCGGTTGGCCTCGAACGGAAAATAGCCGTGTACGGTCAGGAACTTCTCGCGAACAATCTCAGACTTGAACAAGGTAGCCAACTCGGCAGTCGTGTGGGACGAGGTGTTGGAGAACACCGCTGCGACGGCTTTCGGATCGACGGTGTTCTCGATCGCCTGAAAAATCTTCGCCTTGATATCAAGCCGCTCGGTTGCGACCTCCCAGACGATGTCGGCTCCCTGAAGATCTTCATAGTCTTGCGTATACTTCGTACGCGCTTCGATCGCCGCGACATCTTCCGCGCGAATCTGCCCCGATTGGGCCTGTTGGCCCCATGTTGCTGCCAGTTGCGACCTGGCACTCTCCAGCGCGCCGGAATCGACATCGAGCAGAACCACTTCGTAATCGGTCTTTCCCAAAAGATCGATGGCAATCCCCCGGCCCATCGTGCCCGCGCCGATGATCGCCACGCGGCGAACATCGTTGATCCGCTGTACCGCTGATTCGATCGACTTGTCTCCAAATGCGAACGCCTGCTTCATTTCGCTAACACCTCTCGATCACAATTTTCAGATATCCGTCTCTTTCCACGTGACTAGGCCCTCTGCAATTCTGCCTGAGCCACCTCGATCACGCTCGGTGATCCCGTGGGCGTAAACAAAGACTCGATTTTTTCTCGATACAGATCAGTCACGCTCTTGCGAACCAGCTTCCCCGAAGGAGTCAGATCTCCACGCTCCAGACTCGGCGAACGATCCGCGAGGCCCGCCCGCCGAATTCGCTGATACTTCACTTCCACCATCGGGTTGATTCGCTCAATTTCGGATGCATACAGGTCGAGGACGGTGGCGTGGTCCGTCAGATCCTCGTCTTCCAGACCGTGCTTCTCGGCCCACTCCCGAAGCCGGCTGAAATCGGGATAGATCAACGCCGCAACGTAGTCCTTCCCATTACCGACCACCATCGCCAGGCTGATATAGGGCGACTCGTTGACCAGCGTGTTCTCGATTCGCAGCGGATGCACCTTCTCCCCCGTCGTCAGCTTGAACGCCCCATCCTTTCGGCCGTAGATCCGAAGGCCCCCCTCCGTGAATTCGCCCAGATCGCCCGTGCGGAACCAACTGTCGTCGGTCATGACATGCGACGTCGATTCCTCATCGTCCAGATAGCCGCCCATGACATTCGGACCCTTCACCAGAATCTCCTGATTGCTGTCGATCCGCACCCGCACGCCGGGGATGGGAAACCCGACATACCCGCTGCGCCAGGTCTGATCGTTGGTGGTAATCGTGACACAGGGCGACGTTTCGGTCAGTCCCCAGCCTTCCAGCACCGAGATATTCCGTTGGTCGTAGGCCGCCTGAACGTGGGCCGGCAGCGAAGCGCCGGCCGTGAAGACAAATCGCAAACGGCCGCCGAAGACCGTATCCGCCACCTCACTCGACTCGCGGCACTGTGTGACGAGCAGGTCATGCACCCTCGGCACGCTGAAGAACAGCGTCGGGTCATAGGCGCGCCAGTTTTCGACGAGGCGATCCATGTCGCGGCCGCGCGAATCATCGAGGCAGAGTTCACACCCCATGTAGAGTGTCATGAATCGCTCGAACAAGCCGCCGAAACTGTGGTGCCACGGCAGATAGTTCATCACCACGTCGTGCTCTGTTACGTCCCAGATCAGCGAGAGGGCCTTCTGCTGCGAAATGAGATTTCGATGGCTGAGCCGCACCCCCTTCGGCGGGCCCGTGGTGCCGGAGGTGTACATCACCATGCACAGATCGCCCGGCCGCACCGCGTCGATGAATCGTGACAGGCGATCGGCGTCGACGCCGCCCTCTCTCAACAGATCCGCGAAGTCGGCCGCGCCCCACCGCTCGCACTTGGCGTCAAAATCCATGCAGTAGTATTTTTCCACCCACGGACATCGATCACGCTCGATCTTCTCGAGCTGGTGCCCGCCGGACACCACGACGAATCGTGGGCGGGCGTGTTGAAGGACATACTCGATCTGCGGCGGGTGGTAGCCCGCGAAGACGGGGACCGTCACGGCGCCTATGGACATCGCCGCCATTTCGCACATGAACATCTCGGCACGGTTCTCGCTGATCATGCAGATGCGATCGCCGGGCCGAATGTCCTGCTCCAGAAAGTGCCGAGCGATCTGACACGTCCGTCGTGCGAATTCGCTCCAACTCAGGCTGCGTGCCTCTTGTCCCTGCCGATAGCGCAGGTAGACGCGATCGCCCCATCGTTCGGCTCGTTGCCGCAACAGGACACCGAGCGAGGGTTCGCAATCCCCCAGTGGCAATGGATGCGTATGCTCCTCGCCGATCCGCTTGATGCCGATTCGCTCATCCAGCCCCTGAGACGTTGTCTGGCAATAGGCCAGGCATGAATCGTTCAGCAAACCCTTCGTCAGACTGAATCGCTCCTCGGCAGGCTTCGCGGGATAGTCCGTATTCATCGGGTCCACCCCCGAGCGACGGCGCACCAGGTGCGAGGCCACAAAATAGACGATGTTCGTCGCCAGTTCCTTGATGTGCGAACAACCGACCCGCCCACCGACACGCCGGCCGATCTCGTTCATGACTCCCCGCCCGATGCGCAATCCCACCAGCCGCTCCGCCACCGACTCGACCTCGTGACAGACCGGGAAGGGAACCCGGATCATGTCCAGCCGGCATTGCGTGATCTGTTCGTCCGGCAGATAGACGTGGACTTCGAGTTTGATCAGGTGTTCGTCGTCGAGCATGGTTCCCACCAACACCATGTCGTCGGGTCCGGCGTCAAACAGTTCAAT